>NZ_BAUW01000240.1 GCF_000517385.1 Mesobacillus boroniphilus JCM 21738
GGAGCTAGACACTAATCTAATTAAAAAGTTTTATACTTTCTTATAAGATAATAAAAACCACCCGTGAGAACGGGTGGTTTTCTCTGCGGCTGAAAGCCTTTGTTACTGACCAAACCCTAAAGGGCTACTGAAGGGTTCGCCAATTGTACTACATCTACTGGCCAGACCTCAAAGGCCTTCTCCCATCTTAACTTCGTTTCTTTTTCTTCACTTCTTCTCCGGTGAATGGATCAATGTATTCCATCATCGTTAATTGTTCTGCCACTATATCATCTTGAATTTGATTCCGAATATATTCTTCTATTACCTTTTTGTTTCTTCCAACGGTATCCACATAATATCCTGTACACCAGAATTTGCGATTTCCATATCTGTATTTCAGATTTGCGTGCCGATCAAAGATCATTAAACTGCTTTTGCCTTTTAAATAACCTACAAAAGAGGACACACTTATTTTGGGCGGTATACTCACTAACATATGTACGTGGTCCTTACACGCGGTTGCTTCAATTATTTCTACATCTTTTCTTTCACCC
>NZ_BAUW01000239.1 GCF_000517385.1 Mesobacillus boroniphilus JCM 21738
CATACAGGCGAATTCCTCTTTAGAGAATTCGATGAAAAGATAGGCTTTTCTACTACATTGTCGAAGTTTTTAAACCTGGAAGACAAAAGACGTTACTATGTTCATTCGAATGAAAACTTGCTTCGCCAAAAGATTTATCAAATCATTGCTGGTTATACCGAAGATGATGCAGCTGATCAATTGACGAAGGATCCAGTGTTCACTCAAATCATCGGCACAGATGCGCTAGCCTCCCAGCCAAGCCTGTCTCGGTTCTTTAGACGTTTTGATCGCCGGTCCATCGAGGACCTAAATGAAGCTAACCAAGAACTTATTGATAAAGTACATCAATTCAGGGATTCAAAAGCTGTCATCTTTGATTTGGATTCCACCCATTCAGATACCTATGGGAATCAAGAATCTGCGGCTTATAATGCTCATTACGGAACCGTTGGTTTTCACCCTTTAGTTGCTTTCGACGGAGTAACTGGCGATTTTATCAAAGCTAGTCTACGTCCTGGAAATGTTTATACTTCTAATGGTGTTGTCGATTTTATTCA
>NZ_BAUW01000238.1 GCF_000517385.1 Mesobacillus boroniphilus JCM 21738
TGGATAAACTCGACAACAGAGTTAGAAGTGTAAACATTTCCAGGACGGAGACGAGCTTTGATAAAATCACCGGTTACTCCGTCAAAAGCCACTAAAGGGTGGAAGCCAACGGTTCCGTAATGGGCATTGTAAGCTGCAGATTCTTGGTTTCCATAGGTATCTGAATGGGTGGAATCCAAATCAAAAATGACAGCTTTTGAATCCCTGAATTGATGCACTCTATCAATAAGTTCTTGGTTAGCTTGATTTAATTCCTCGATGGATCGGCGATCGAAACGTCTAAAGAAACGAGACAGGCTAGGCTGGGAAGCTAGCGCCTCCGTACCTATGATTTGAGTGAATACAGGATCTTTCGTCAATTGATCAGCTGCGTCATCATCGGTATACCCAGCAATGATTTGATAAATCTTTTGGCGAAGCAAGTTTTCATTCGAATGAACGTAGTAACGCCTTTTGTCTTCCAGGTTTAAGAACTTCGCCAATGTAGTAGAAAAACCTATCTTTTCATCGAATTCTCTAAAGAGGAATTCGCCTGTATCGG
>NZ_BAUW01000237.1 GCF_000517385.1 Mesobacillus boroniphilus JCM 21738
CCCCAGCTCATGCGGAGCTCTTTCAAACCGTTCCTCCAATCCCAAGGTCGAATCAATATCATTTAGCGAATGCTTTTCTAATAATTTCTTCATCCCCTTGACCCGTGATCTGGTTTCCTCTGATCGTATCGTCAGATACGTTTGAATCCTCTTCGGCAAATACTTGAAAAAGCGCGAATACCTCACGGATCGTGGCTTCTTCTCCCAATCCATTAATATATCATTCCAGGGAATCGCTCTTGTCGTATTCATATAAGGGCGGTCTTCTTGGTAAACAATTTCACCGTCATTCGTAAAACAGGTGAATCGATTCCATTCCATTTTGAGGACTAATGCTTGTTTCATTCTCGCTTTGTGGATAACAAATTTATCACCGTCAACTTCAATTTCCCCGTATTTATTAACTGTTGCTGATTTCACTGAATAAATCGAAAGATCTGTTAAAGGCAAGGCCTTCAAATGCTTTTTATCCTCTTTCCACAGCTCATCAATCAACACATTTTTTTCATAGTGGAGACGTTGCCGATCCTTTTCCATTTCCA
>NZ_BAUW01000236.1 GCF_000517385.1 Mesobacillus boroniphilus JCM 21738
ACAAAAAAAACGCCCTGCTCGGACGTTTATTTCTTCATCAATAATTCCTGACCTTCTTCAGTTTCGATCAGCTGGTTACGTAATTTATTAGAGATTGAAAAGAATGAAACAGATCCAGCAAGGAAACTAACAGATGCACCTGTTGCAATATATATATCTGTCATCACTTTCGTTTCAGACGGAATGATTGTACCTAGGTAAAAAAATACTCCTACAGCAAGAAGTACAATAGCATATTGTTTAAAATCAAGCATTTTATCATAGAGTTGTTTAGCGTCCAAATCTATCACCTTCACTTTCAGACTTAACCACAACCCTACTGTAACATTTTTTAAACACTTTTTCGGTAAGTAAATACTGGAAAATTAATGGTTTTTATTGAATTGACCTGCTGTAAGCATTTGCAGCCGCTTTCACCTCTGATTTGTCTGAACATGGTGCCGCTTCGGACATTTGCGGTGACTTCCTCCTCTGTTTTGTCCGAACCTTTTGCTACTTCAGCAATTTGCGGCGACTTCTTCCTCTGGTTTATTTTAACCTGCCACTACTTCGGACATTTCAAGCGGCTTCCTCCTCCATTTTGGCCGAACCTATCACTGCTTCGGACATTTCAA
>NZ_BAUW01000235.1 GCF_000517385.1 Mesobacillus boroniphilus JCM 21738
AAGAAGCAAGGGGACGTACCTTTTACTCCTTTCGTGTTACGAATTTCCGAGGAGTGGCCGATTTCTGGGTCTCTTTGTTTGTCGGAATAGTTTGCTGACGGTCAGATTGTCTGGGTATTGATAGTTTTATTTGTCCGAATAGTAGGAGACAACGTAGATCTCAAATACACAATCTAAACCAGGTCGGGAAGGGTTCTGATCTGGTTTTTTGCTCTGTTGGTTGATTACGTGTTGGTAGAGTACTATTCTAAATCGTGTGTGCTATAACTTTTGTTTTCGATTATGGTGGCGAATTTGGTTTTGTTTAAGCGGAGTTGACTGGGATTGATTTCTCTTGCATAGATGGATAGGACTTGCTTTGTGTTGATGTTGCCTTGGCTTGTTGCGAGGCAGCCGTCGGAATAGCGTCCAATGCGTTCAAGGAGGTGCTCCATGGACTTGCTTTTGATATAAAGTTCCTGGGTGAAGTCGGGAGAGTATGAGATATATAAGATGAAGTACTTCATGTCGCTGCCTCCTTGAAGGTGGGGTGCTGCCTGTTTAGTCTTGGTTCTGGCTATCTATTTTGGCTTCTTGGACTAATTCATCTGGCTCCATGCCGAATGATTTTGCTAAACGTTCTATCGTCCAGAGAGTTGGATTATGTATATTCCGTTCG
>NZ_BAUW01000234.1 GCF_000517385.1 Mesobacillus boroniphilus JCM 21738
TAATGAGTACTGTTATTAGCTCTTCTTTCAAAATGTTCATGTAAACTAAATTTTGCTAGTTTCTCCTGTTCATTTATAGAGAATATTTTGGTCTTCTTCTAAATCTAGTATGAAAACAGAGAAAAACGGGAAGAAAAAACGTCTATATAAGTTAATAGTATTTTTGGGTTGAACACTTGTTAATTTTTTTATTAAATTTATTAATTAAAGAAGGATACAGCATAAATACCAAATTGATTATTTTGAACGGGCAAGCGTTAACGCAAGCCCCTTTTAATACGCTTTTACTAACGTACCCTTATCCAACTGGTATTCGTAGGTATTAAACAGGATCGTAACTACCGTTTTAGCCGAGTTAATAACAACTAACGCATGGTGCTTGTTAACGGGGTATCTTCTATGATGGGCATCCCCTGTTTCATTACGTATTTCAGCTAATCCGTTAACTATGCTTATTAATCCGCTTAGGACCTGCTTTAGCGGTTTCTCTAGTTTAGGGTTATCGGTATTTAAGTTTAATTCTTTTCGAACTCTAGTAAATAACGCAGGTAAATCAAGCTTATCTTTTAAACTTTCCCCCGTAATGTTAACAATAATTGCGTTGCAAACACCCTCTACCAATGAACGGGCACTTGTAATATTTCCCGAGTAATCACCTTCTTCAAATCGTTTATCACACTTAGCTAAATCTTCTTTAATGTGCTCAAACGTTAAATGCTCGGGTACCTCGCTTTTCACGTGAATAATTTTTACGTCTAGCTGCTCATCTTCCAGGAAATCTATATATTCGTTGAAACAA
>NZ_BAUW01000233.1 GCF_000517385.1 Mesobacillus boroniphilus JCM 21738
TCAATGGGATAGTTTCAAAATACGTGGTTTTATCATTCCTATCCTCGGTTATAAAGTTAGGATTCCCAAAGAAATCCCTTGTCGTTTCACACATTTGCGCTTATGACAAAACTTGTCGCGCTGCATCTATAGTTCAATAAGGAATTCAACAAAAAAGGTGGCTAATCCTTCTGGATCAACGCACCCTTTTTTAAAAAATATTCATTTGTTACTTCAAATGATCCTTATAAATCGGATACTTTGGGAAATACATACCGCCACCTGATAGGAATTCTTTTGTTTCTACATCATAAATTGCATATTTACTTCTAAATTCTTTTTCTGTGTCTTTAAAGGAGTAGAAGAAAAAACTTGCCTATTGGGGCTGACTGTCTGGTGGTTTTTTAAATCAATATCAGGGTAGGTATGGAGAACATTTCCATCCCAAGTCATATAATTGTATCCTTTTACCTCATTAAACAATACCTTTTTCCTAACATTAACTGATGCATCAGTCATTTCTTTAAAGAGCCCAGCATCCAAATCTTCTTGGCTGTGTTTATGTCTTTCGTAAAATTCCTGATGTACTGGATACCTTCTATCTCTTAGAGCCTGGTAAAATTCATCTACAGTTTCATCAATGATTTTTTCCGAATTTGCAGGGTACAGGTAGTCAACTTTATGAGAATAAGAAGCTCGTGAATAGACAGGATTGCCCAATAACACAAAAATACTACATACAATATACAAGCTAATTAATAATGAATTTTTCATTTAGGTTACTCCTTTTTTAAAGTAATGTGCCCTAAATGTTCTGTAACTAA
>NZ_BAUW01000232.1 GCF_000517385.1 Mesobacillus boroniphilus JCM 21738
TTTTTCCATTACCTGTCCTATCCAACCATTGCTGACATTGCTCGTTCCAGGAATCAATAGTGTGATACATTCTGTGTTGAACGAAGTTCTTCTTGACGAAGCCTACTACGTTTTCTACTCTTCCTTTACTTTCAGGGTCTGCCTTTCGGCATAAAACCACTTTAAACTCCACCTCGTTGACAAACTGCTGAAATTCCTGGGTAAGAAGAATATCTCCTTCATTTTCTGCTACAACTAGTAGCCGATCCTGGTCGTACACAATTTCCTTGGAAACTCCACTGAAAGCAATAAACGCTTTTTTATGTGCCTCTACTACATCCTTAGTCGTAAATGGCTTATTTTGGAACCAAACATATTTGAACCTCGAGTGCGCTAGCACAAATACGATGAACACGAGTTTGACTGGCTTACCAGCTTTATTCCTTACTGTCACAAAACCGAAATCTGCTTGTATTTGTTCACCCATTGGCGGATCAGGAATGGCTTCGTATTCCCGTTTGTAAACCTCTTTAGGGATTGCGAACTCTGCTCGAATATCTTTTACATAATTCCTTACTGTACTTTCTCCCACTTTGAAAGTAGGAAACTTTTCTTTCAGCCAATCATATACTTGGGCTGCCGTCATGTCGGGATATTTCCTCAACCAATCCAATATCAACTCTTTATGTATATCTAATTTTTTCGTTCTAGCCATAGTAGATGCCGTCCATTCTGCCATTTCATCAGGTGTCTTCTGTAAAATACTTATAAACTGTATTTCTTGATAAATTCATCTTTCTTGCAATAGCTGAAATGCTGTACTTCTGCTTAT
>NZ_BAUW01000231.1 GCF_000517385.1 Mesobacillus boroniphilus JCM 21738
TAACTTGGTGGTGCCGAGGACCGGAATCGAACCGGTACGGTAGTCACCTACCGCAGGATTTTAAGTCCTGTGCGTCTGCCAGTTCCGCCACCCCGGCTTAAGAACTATGGAGCGGAAGACGGGATTCGAACCCGCGACCCCAACCTTGGCAAGGTTGTATTCTACCACTGAACTACTTCCGCATTAGATTGTTTTTAAAGAAATGGTGCGGGTGAAGGGAGTCGAACCCCCACGCCTTGCGGCGCCAGATCCTAAGTCTGGTGCGTCTGCCAATTCCGCCACACCCGCATATTTGATTGAATGTTATTTTACTTTCGTAAAAAAAACTTTGGTGAGCCATGAAGGACTCGAACCTTCGACCCTCTGATTAAAAGTCAGATGCTCTACCGACTGAGCTAATGGCTCGTACAAAAGGTGCCGGCAAGAGGACTTGAACCCCCAACCTACTGATTACAAGTCAGTTGCTCTACCAATTGAGCTACACCGGCATTTGTGGAAGATTAATTTCACTATGTGAAAAAATCATGGTGGAGGATGACGGGATCGAACCGCCGACCCTCTGCTTGTAAGGCAGATGCTCTCCCAGCTGAGCTAATCCTCCATTTGAAACTGCCCGGCGACGTCCTACTCTCACAGGGGGAAACCCCCAACTACCATCGGCGCTGAGAAGCTTAACTTCCGTGTTCGGTATGGGAACGGGTGTGACCTTCTCGCCATCGTCACCAGACATTTTTTAAAGACAATATCTATTATACTGACTTTAAGTTATTTTGCAAGAGAAATTTTAAAAAGTTTTTCACTTAGTAAAAACCTTT
>NZ_BAUW01000230.1 GCF_000517385.1 Mesobacillus boroniphilus JCM 21738
ACTAATTATTTTTTCCGGCACATTATATCTTTTTGAAATAAAGACGAACCAGGGGGATTACCTGTACAAACAAGAAGGTCTAACCTCAATAACAACTGAAGTAACAATCAAGAATCCACTCGACCAACTCAACCGCTCTAAGCTGCTTTTTAAGAAACTATTAAATCAACTAGGCTACAACAATAAAATACAAGGTTCAGTCGTTTTTGTTAACCCCGAGTTCACCCTGTATCACGCACATCCAGACCTCCCATTCATATTCCCCACCCAGATCAAACGACTCCTCGATAATCTCAATAACCAGCCAGGAGAAGTAACCAGCAACCATAAAAAAACTTGCAACCAAACTAGTCTCCCTCCATCGGACCGACAGCTCATTCGATAAACTGCCTAAGTATAATTATGATGAACTCAAGAAAGGAATTACTTGTGATGAGTGTGATTCGTATTCGGTAGAGGCTAATCATAAGTATTTAGTCTGCAGGGATTGTGGGAGTAAAGAATTAGCAGAATCAGCAGTTATGCGGACGATGGAGGAGTTTAGATTGATATCCCCAGAACGAGCAATTACTTCAACAGAGGTTCAGGAATGGTGTGGAATAATAGATTCAACCAAACGCATAAGAAGAATCCTGGGGAAGCACTTAAGATCAACAGGTAGTAAACAATGGACAAAATATCACTAACACCGATATAGACCCCTTCTACCTATCATTCTTAACAATTATGCAAATTCATCCTTCTATGACGGACACTTTTTCTTCTTTCTCGACCATTTCTGTCCGTCATGACCCTATGACGGACACTTTTTCTTCTTTCTCAACCATTTCTGTCCGTCATGA
>NZ_BAUW01000229.1 GCF_000517385.1 Mesobacillus boroniphilus JCM 21738
GTGCAGGCGATTATTAGGAGCCGAAACTGGACATTTGATTACTCGTTTCATCTTATTCTTCTTACAATATTATCTAGTTTTGAAGGAATAAATAGGTTCCTTTCAATTAAATAGTCTGGTGGCGATGGCGAGAAGGTCACACCCGTTCCCATACCGAACACGGAAGTTAAGCTTCTCAGCGCCGATGGTAGTTGGGGGTTTCCCCCTGTGAGAGTAGGACGCCGCCGGGCATATATATATGGAGGATTAGCTCAGCTGGGAGAGCATCTGCCTTACAAGCAGAGGGTCGGCGGTTCGATCCCGTCATCCTCCACCATATATTTTCTACTAAGATAATCAAATGCCGGTGTAGCTCAATTGGTAGAGCAACTGACTTGTAATCAGTAGGTTGGGGGTTCAAGTCCTCTTGCCGGCACCTTTTGTACGAGCCATTAGCTCAGTCGGTAGAGCATCTGACTTTTAATCAGAGGGTCGAAGGTTCGAGTCCTTCATGGCTCATCATGTTTTTCCACAACAGTGAAAAAAAACAACCAAAATTCGCGAAAACTTATCATCTCATATGCGGGTGTGGCGGAATTGGCAGACGCACCAGACTTAGGATCTGGCGCCGCAAGGCGTGGGGGTTCGACTCCCTTCACCCGCACCAAAGTTTTTGCACTAGCAAAATAACTTTCCATAAAATGCGGAAGTAGTTCAGTGGTAGAATACAACCTTGCCAAGGTTGGGGTCGCGGGTTCGAATCCCGTCTTCCGCTCCATTTCTTAGCCGGGGTGGCGGAACTGGCAGACGCACAGGACTTAAAATCCTGCGGTAGGTGACTACCGTACCGGTTCGATTCCGGTCCTCGGCACC
>NZ_BAUW01000228.1 GCF_000517385.1 Mesobacillus boroniphilus JCM 21738
TCCCGTAAGAATGAAATTATGTAATTCATGGGGATGGCAGTACATTCCGAGACCACTGAAATTCTTTTCATCTAATTGGAAATTAATTAAAGTAGTCTCGGAATGTCCAACTGTCTCATATTATTTGCCGTTTGCCTTTAGTAACTGTCCGATTAATCCACTATCAGGAATAGTAGGGGAGCTATCTCCTTTTAAAAGGCCAGTATCCGCTCTGCTAAAGAGAGCCTGCAAGACAATACTTCGTTCCTCTGTAGTGATAGCATTCTCATTAATCAGAGCTAAGTATAAATGTGTCAGCTGCATTCGTTCATTTGCATCTCTAGATAAATGGAAAGCACTTGTAGCTAGTTTGATAAAGAAATTTATTATGAAAACACCGATGGATATAAAAACAGTTAGTAAAATTCCGTATTTAATCGTATCAAATGTAAAGGTGCTGCTAGTAGCAGAAGTAGTAGCTTGCAAGTCAATAATCAGGTTATTAATTACAACAAGAAATACAACAGTTGCAACTAACGATGCCACTATCCAAAGAGCCCCTGTTTTCCAATAGCCTTTTCTTGTTTGGCTCCAATATTCTGCTGGTGCGACAATCTTAATTTTTCCGTATACAATTCTTCTAGTTCATTTATCCTTTGTTTGCTTTCACTTATTAATCTTTTGCTATCTTGTTCGAAATTTTCTTTAATGGAAACAATAGCATTACGCTCATTTTCTGAAGTCTTTCGCACCTCATCTGCTTCTTCTGACAGTTCAATGACACTTTGATTCACATGATTACTTAAAGAGGCAATGGATGCTTCTCTCGCTTCTCTCTCGCTATCCGATAAGGTATTAATAACATCCGGATTGTGTCC
>NZ_BAUW01000227.1 GCF_000517385.1 Mesobacillus boroniphilus JCM 21738
TAAAATATCCCCTACTGTATGGATTGAGAGATCACAACAGTGGGAGGACATGAAAGGATGCTAACAATGCCTGAAGTTGATTATATCAAACATTTAAGAGAAGAAGAAGACTTATCAATAAATGAAATTGCAAGAAAGACTGGTTGTAATTGGAGGACAGTTAAGAAGTACGCCGATGGAGAAAGTTTTGAAGATACCCTCAAGTTCACTAGAAGAGGAATGATGTACGAGGAAGGGTTCGGGGAAATTGTTGATGATTGGCTAGAGGAGGATATGAAACTCAAGAGAAAAGAACGGAGAATAAGCAAGAAAATCTATGAAGATCTTAGAGATTACCATGGTTTCAAAGGGTCCTATCGGACCGTATGTGAATATATTCAGAATCGAAAACCCCAACTCAAAGTAGCCAAGATTGAAAGACATGAACGTTTAGAACATCCTCCGGGTGAAGCACAGGTGGACTTTGGAAATATGACTGTCGTAAAAGACGGAGCATATAAAGATATCAAAGCCCTAATCCTGAGTTTTCCACATAGTAATACAGGATTTGGTTACCCTCTTCCCGGCGAAAATACCGAGTGTTTCCTTGAAGGGCTAAAGCAGTTATTTCATCAGGCTGGAGGGGTGCCAACCTATTTACGTATAGATAACCTGGCTGCGGCAGTTATTTCAATTGGCAAAGGCGGTAAACGGACCTACACTGACGCATTTTTAAGGTTCAAATGCCATTATGGCTTTGAAGTGCAGGCATGTAACCCATCAAGCGGGCATGAAAAAGGAAATGTGGAAAAGAAGGTTGGTTATACGAGGAATAATCTATTTACAACAGCTCCGATAATGGAGAATTTCCCCCAATTAGCGGAGTGGATGAAGG
>NZ_BAUW01000226.1 GCF_000517385.1 Mesobacillus boroniphilus JCM 21738
CAGAGGTTCTGATTTAGAGTCATCTATCATATCAATCATTTTCTCCTCGCTTCCCTTTTGCTTTTTAATTAGACGATTCGTATTTTTTTAAAGTTCTATTCTGAGACTTTTTCACAAAGAAATTTTGAGTAAACCATTTTACTTTCAACTAAAAAAGCCACCAATTATGGCAGCAATTCAATATTACCTTTATAAAAGAATGTTTAGAAGTGTTTCTTAGGAAGCTTTAGTCAATATGTAAGGGAGTTACAGTAGCCTATTGGTTGGCTTATGCATTCTTTAAATTGAATGACATTTTATTTATTTACAGCTTTTCTTAAATTAACAACGTTATTCGGGTTCATTGCCCATTTTCCCATAAGTTCCATTTGTTTCTTTTTTAAATCCTCATACGGTTCCTCAACTAACTCGACTTCATTAAATCTTCGCTCAAAAGCGTTGGTAGCTTTTATTTTTCTATATCCACCAAAACCTAAATCATCGTTTAATAGCCACACTACTCTTTTAATGTTAGCGAACAATATTCCACCTGTGCACATTGGGCAAGGCTCTAAGGAAGTATAGATTGTAAATTTCTCTCTTTTAACTTTCGCATCTAAGATTATATGACCAGCATTTCTAATAGCATCAATTTCTGCGTGAGCTGTCGCATCTTGATTTGGATGAACTCTGTTTCTCCCCTTAGCAATTAAATTATAATTTTCATCAACAATAATTGCTCCTATTGGATAAGTGTTCTCTTTCAATGCCTGTTCGGCTTCTTTAAGTGCAAGCTCTGAATAATACCTATCTTTATCCCTATTCATAGTTACTCCCCTGACGTTTTTCAGCAATGACTTATAAATTCGCTAAATTAGAACCTTCTCCTTCTTTCACTAAACTGCTTC
>NZ_BAUW01000225.1 GCF_000517385.1 Mesobacillus boroniphilus JCM 21738
GCCGCTCATTGAGCATTACAACGAAAAGTTCCCAGAAACCACACCATTTGTCCGTGGCGACAGTGGGTTTGCCGTTCCGGCTTTATATGATTTGTGCGAAAAGGAATCCGTTTATTACGTGATTCGGTTGAAATCAAATGCGAATCTGCAGCGTCTAGCCGACGAGCTTCTTCCTTCCGCTTTGGCTTCCGATATCACGAAGCCGGAATGTTACTATGAAGAAACCACTTATCAAGCAAACAGCTGGGTTAAGCCTAGAAAAGTCATCATAAAATCGGTACGTCCTGCTGGCGAATTACTGTTTACTCACTCTTTCTTTGTGACAAACTTAGTGGATGCCTTTTCTCCTGAAGCGATCATCTCTACGTATCAAAAAAGAGGAACGATGGAGAACTACATCAAGGAAGCCAAAAACGGGTTCGCCTTCGATAAAATGAATAGCCATTCCTACCAAGTAAACGAAGTGAAGATGATGATGAGTTTATTGGCTTACAACCTAACGAACTGGCTGCGTACTCTTTGTTTCCCGGAAGGACAAAAGACCATGCAAATTGACACTATTCGCACTCGAATCATTAAAGTGGCTAGTAAATTAGTTAAATCAGGACGATCCCTCTACTTTAAACTCGCTTCAAGCTTCGTGTACCAGGAATTCTTTTGGAAAGTGATTCAGCGAATTCAGAGGCTAAAGCTAGAGTGAATTCAACCAAAGACCCAATAAAAAATTTCCAAAGGCAGAACAAGGGAGTAGTCTGTCCAAAAACAACTGGAATTTAAAATTCGTTTAAAAAATGATGACTTATCAAGTGAAATGACGAAATCGCTTGCCTAGGAACCAAGAAAATGGTTTGTCATCGCTTAAAAAATGAGCTAGCTAGAAAGTATGAATAATTCAGG
>NZ_BAUW01000224.1 GCF_000517385.1 Mesobacillus boroniphilus JCM 21738
GTTCAAAAAAGAAAAGAAGTAATGTTAAGAACAGTGAAAATCCTGTTCTTTTTTTTACGGGTGCGGTTTTGAAGTGTAAAAGTAGTGTCATTTTCAATAAGTGGCTTATAAGATGAGGACCCACCTGAGATTTTTTCGAATGTTTCCTTAAAACCAACTTCTTCTAATTTTACATTTCTTTTATCAGTCTGTGATCATTGGTAATATTTTTCTTCATCTTCAAATTTGTGACCCAACCAATTCTTAAAGCTAAATCATCTAAATATTGCTTTTCAGTCTGACGAGGTATTTCTTCCAAATTTACTTCGAATTGAAATGAACAATGACCTTTCTGTGCTTCCTCACATTTAAATAGAATAATACCAGTTAAAGGATTAAGGGAAATTCCTTCAGGAGCTTCACTTCCTGTTGGTTTATAAGAATAAAGACCTTCTAATCGTAAAAATATAACAGAGTCGATAAACTTTAGCTCTGCTGGATTAACCGTCTCGGGAACGGAAATTAGTATTGAAGGTAAGTTTGTCATCGTAAAATGGATTGAGCTTCAGAAGAACAAGCTGCCAAGATCATTACCAATACAAGGATAACTACGTTAGATACCTCAAATTTCCTCCTTATCACTTCAACTTTTATTTAACAACCCGTTAGCAATAGGTAAGCGTTTGAGGTTATCTCCGGCTTTTGTCGGGTAGGTCAGGGACATTACTATCCCATTTCCCCCTAAGAACCGCACGTGTGCCTTTCAGCACATACGGCTCAAGCATGCCTTTATCCTTGACTAGACTATATCAATCCTATTATTTTCTTATTCTTTATGTATTTTTAAACGCTTCGAAGTTGAGCATTATTAGGGATTTCATCCCTTGCAGGGAATACCTTGTGGTATTCCAGATGGCAGGAAGTGTGAACTGTCC
>NZ_BAUW01000223.1 GCF_000517385.1 Mesobacillus boroniphilus JCM 21738
TATATCCTTGAAGCCAAAGAAGCTGCTTATCCAGAGAAATTAAACGAAGTGCACACGCCGGATATATTGCTTAATTATGAAACCGATTTGCATACTTATGACAAGATTTTATGTCCTTCCTTGGAAGGAGGTGTTTCCTGATGGCTGATTTAAAGGCTATTTGTAAGACACTCCACCTTGCCCATATTATCGAGGAATTCGAGGAAGTCTCTTTTGAAAGTAAAGAGCAGTTTCTGCGCGATGTTCTATCAATTGAGGTCAATTCAAGGCAAACCACCAAAGTCGCCAGGCTGATAAAGAAAGCCAAATTTAGGGAACTTAAATGGCTTAGGGACTATGAGTGGTCCGAGCAGCAGCACTTGCCAGCAACAACCTCGAAAGAGGCAATCTGTGACCTCCGCTTTATAAAGGAAAAACAGAACCTACTGCTTATGGGAACGCCTGGCACGGGAAAAACACACCTGGGAATGGCTTTGGGAGTAAAGGCTTGTGAAATGGGGTATGAGGTCCGTTTCTTCCGAGTGGCTGATTTAGTCGGCCAATTAGAGGAAGCGATGAAAGAAGGGTCTTTACACAAGATAAAACGCCAGATTGAGAAGTGCGATTTGCTAATACTAGATGAACTGGGATACGTCCCTTTTCAAAAGCAAGGATCGGAATTATTGTTTCACATTATTGCGGACTGTTATGAGCATAAAAGTGTGATTGTAACCTCTAATCTCGAATTTGGCCAATGGAATCGAGTTTTTGGAGATAATCGTTTAACTTCTGCACTGGTGGATAGATTAGTGCATCACGCCCATGTCATTGCGTTCACAGGGGAAAGTTACCGGTTGAAAAATGCTCTTTCTTCAATCAAAACACCAGATGGAATTTAATGTAAAAAACCGGCTGCAAGCTATGTAAATTTCGCTGCATTTCTCTGCACTTTCCGCTTGCAAAAAACA
>NZ_BAUW01000222.1 GCF_000517385.1 Mesobacillus boroniphilus JCM 21738
CTTTTCCATTGCCTGTCCTATCCAACCAGTGCTGGCATTGCTCGTTCCAGGAATCAATATTGTGATAGATTCTGTGTTGAACGAAGTTCTTCTTGACGAAGCCTACTACGTTTTCTACTCTTCCTTTACTTTCAGGGTCTGCCTTTCGGCATAAAACCACTTTAAACTCCACCTCGTTGACAAACTGCTGAAATTCCTCGGTAAGAAGAATATCTCCTTCATTTTCTGCTACAACTAGTAGCCGGTCCTGGTCGTACACAATTTCTTTGGAAACTCCGCTGAAAGCAATAAACGCTTTTTTATGTGCCTCTACTACATCCTTAGTCGTAAATGGCCTATTTTGGAACCAAACATATTTGAACCTCGAGTGCGCTAATACAAATACGATGAACATGAGTTTGACTGGCTTACCAGCTTTATTCCTTACTGTCACGAAACCGAAATCTGCTTGTATTTGTTCACCCATTGGCGGGTCAGGAATGGCTTCGTATTCCCGTTTGTTAAGCTCTTTAGGGATTGAGTACTCTGCCCGAAGATCTTTTACATAATTCCTCACTGTACTTTCTCCCACTTTGAAAGTAGGAAACTTTTCTTTCAGCCAATCATATACTTGGGCTGCTGTCATGTCTGGATATTCCCTTAACCAATCCAATACCAACTCTTTATGAGTATCTAATTTTTTCGTTCTAGCCATAGTAGATGCCGTCCAGTCTGCCATTTCATCAGGTGTCTTCTGTAGGTACTTATACACAGTGTTTCTTGATATCTTCATTTTCCTTGCAATAGCTGAAACGCTGTACTTCTGATTAATCAGTCCCCTAATCTCTATATACATTTCAAACTTATCCACCCTTCATTTCCTCCTGCCTATATCTAAGAAGCTAATAATCTATGATATAGCCAAGAGTCTCTGTAGTAAATAAGTGTTCATTTTTATTTAGCGGAAACTGTTCACTTTATTCTAGCAGTCACA
>NZ_BAUW01000221.1 GCF_000517385.1 Mesobacillus boroniphilus JCM 21738
TTAATAAACTATATACACTATAGCGTTTTTATTGGCCTGTTTCATAGAAAACGCTTTAAATTGTTAAAAATTTGACGAATTTCGCTTTTAGGTTCTTTAAAAAAGGGAAAACAGATTATGGCTTGGGTTTGTCAGCATAAAATTAGTATAATAGAAGCAAAGCACTATTATTAAGATGAGGTGAGAAAATGAATCTATATATTACGTCAGGAACTCCTGATTTTTTAGTGAAGTTGAAAGAAAAGCATCAAGGAGAAAACATGATATTGATGAACAATAATGAGTCATCGCTCCTTGTCCATGAAACAGACAAGAAAACAGTGTTCAGTTCACCAAGGAAATATGAAGTAATTGATTCCGCTGGTTCACTTGATCATGAAGGATTCGCTGTTCTCAACAATATTCCAGTAACAGATGAAGGGCGCCCGCTTTTTGAAGACCGATTCTTGAACAGGCCGAGACTGATTGAGAATGAACCAGGTTTTGTCGCCATCCGCGTTCTTCGTCCCTTGAGTTCCAACACATATATCATTATGACAATCTGGGAAAATGAAGGGGCATTCGAAAACTGGCAAAAATCGAAGGCTTATGAACATGCCCACAAAAAACGCGGCACAGAAGCAGGAATTGACGGTGCGCGGCCCAATATTTTCGAAAGCGCATCATATGTTTCAAAATATTATATCGAAAAATAGATTATGGGAGGGGCATAAGGCACCCTCCCATTTATTATGTCGTTTTAATCAATCCGTTTCTGTTTGCATAGACCGCCGCCTGTGGCCTTAGTCTTTTCATCATCCTATCGGCCACTTTTGGTTCAATGACCGTTTCCCCTCTGGATGCTTTTTCGATTGCCTTGATGACTTCAGATGCTGACGCTGTTTTTGGTAAATAACTTTTATTTTTTTATTCCTAAACAGCATCGCTAATCCAAAATAAATCAGCAATAGAGGCCAAAGCTTACACACATGAACAAAAAGCGCAAG
>NZ_BAUW01000220.1 GCF_000517385.1 Mesobacillus boroniphilus JCM 21738
ACTTTTCTTATTTATGGATGTTACTTCTCTCTCTTCGTATCCAATAAATCAATCCGGCTTGCATCCTTAAGGTTAAAAGCCGTTGAGATAAAATACAACAGGGTACCGCCAACTAAACCGAGACAAATGACAAAACCGATGGTCATCACCCAAAGATAGCCCATAATTCGCATTCCTCCCTTGATAAAACTATATGCACTGTTTTGGTGATGTTTTCACACAAAAAATTAATAAAGTATAGTTTCTTGAATTAATCTCATCCTATCTGTTGAGGAGGAGTTATTGTGCTCAAGAAAATAATCTTAGCCCTATTATTAATCGTATTGGCAATCCCGACAGTTTCTTTTGCCCAACAGGTCCATACGGTTCGTCCGGGTGATACCTTATGGAATATTTCTGTTAGATATCAGGTCGGACTTTCAGAGATTATCGCCGCCAACCATCAGTTCAAGAATCCAAACTTGATCTATCCAGGCCAGAGAGTCAATTTACCAACTATAGGAGCAACCAAGAGTATCGAAAGCCAGGTAATCCAGCTGACAAATCAGGAGCGTGCTAAAAATGGACTGAAACCACTTGCTGCTGACTGGCAGCTTTCAAGGGTAGCGAGATATAAGTCAGCAGATATGAGAGATAAAAACTACTTCTCACATACCAGTCCTACATACGGCAGCCCCTTCACGATGATGAAGAACTTTGGTACCAATTATCGAAGTGCAGCCGAGAACATCGCAGCCGGCCAAAGAACTCCAAATGAAGTAGTCCAATCCTGGATGAACAGTCCCGGACACCGCAAGAACATTCTTAGCCCTGCATACACCCACATTGGTGTCGGGCATGCAACTGGCGGAAATTACGGCCACTATTGGACGCAAATGTTTATCGCAAAATAAATATCTTGAATAGAAATAACCCAGTGAACATCACTGGGTTATTTTTTGTTGGTTAGGAAACTATAAAATTTATTTAGTTGTGGATAACTACATGTAATTTTCTTAATCT
>NZ_BAUW01000219.1 GCF_000517385.1 Mesobacillus boroniphilus JCM 21738
GTGAGCGTCAAGTTAAAATGAACAATTTCGCTGATTATTTTTGAACACTTTCTCCATTAAAAATCCTTCGTCTGTTCTTCATTCTATGACTATCGTCTACAAAACTTATTATCTCAGCCCGATGAATTAATCTGTCTAAAATAGCTGTTGCTACTCCTACATCTCCAAGCAGTTCTGTCCATTCCTTTGGAGATCGGTTAGATGTTAGAATGATTGAGGAATGGTTATATAAATCGTTGACCAGCTGAAAGAAGAGGTTGGCTTCTCTTGGATCCATTGCTGCGTACATTAAGTCGTCAATGATGACTAAATGTGAATCCTTAATCCTTTTTATCCTGGTTTGCGATTTCCGCGTTATATCCAGCGTTTTCAATGTGTGAACCAGTTCCCCCATGGAAATAAATGAAACCTTATAGCCCTTTTGAATGGCCTCCAATCCTAGACCGACTGCTAAGTGAGTTTTACCGACACCAGGGGGTCCCAAGAGTATAACGTTGAAAAGCTGTTCAACCCATGTTAACTCCTTCAGTTGATTGAATTCCTTTCGGCTCAATGACTCTTGCTCTTCCAAATTAAACGTTTCTAAAGGAGTAATAGATGGAAAAGAGGCCAGTTTAAGCCTTTTTTCCATGTTCTTTTCATCTCGTTTTTCCCGTTCATGATTAACCAAAGTTTGAAGGAAGGAAAGGTAGCTGACTTCTTCTTTTTCGGCCTTGGCAAGTATGGAAGGAAGCTCTTTTGAAACCTCCGAAAGACGAAGGGATACTAGGGCATCCTGAAGCTGCTGGAGCTGTTTCATTTGACTCCCTCCATGATTTCGACATATTGGTCAAGTGGACGGTGTTTCGCTTCTGCGCTTAGTAATGGCAATGTCTCCACATCGGCAGATGTTGATTGGTATTCAGCGATAGCACTTGGACTGTTCATGTTCACTTGGCGTTGGCGTTTTAATAACTGGACTACATCTCGGAAATCATTAGCACTATATAGATTCCTTTCCATACATAACACTAGGGAATCATCCAAAACGTCGACAGAACTCACATCT
>NZ_BAUW01000218.1 GCF_000517385.1 Mesobacillus boroniphilus JCM 21738
TTGTGCAAAGGAAGGAGCCCAAAAACAAGTTATCCATTGAAGAGAAAGAAGAGATTCTTGAAATAGTGAAAAAAGAGGAATTCGCCGATCTTCCCCCTACTCAAATTGTGCCGAAACTGGCAGATCAACATTGTTATCTTGCCTCTGAATCGACGTTTTACCGGGTTCTCCGGGAGAACAAAATGCAGAATCACCGGGGAAGAAGCAAAAAACCAGAAAAGAGAATACCGGAAAGCCATTTGGCAACCTCTCCAAACCATGTGTGGACATGGGATATTACCTGGTTAAAAGGTCCGGTAATGGGGTTATATTATCGCCTTTACTTGATCCTCGACCTTTTCAGCAGAAAGATAGTAGGCTGGGAAATTTGGAAAACCGAAGAAGCCAAATATGCAGAGGAACTGATCAAGAAGACCGTTGTGAGCGAGAAAATCCACGGCAGACCCCTTGTGCTTCACTCAGATAACGGAAGCCCGATGAAAGCAGCCACTTTCCAGGTATTGCTTGAAAAACTGGGGATTCAAAGTTCCTATTCGAGACCAAGGGTAAGCAACGACAACGCCTTTTCAGAAGCCTTATTCAGAACCTTAAAATACAGGCCGGAATACCCCTACAAGGGATTTGAAACGCTTGAAGATGCCCAATCCTGGGCAAAGGAATTTGTCCATTGGTACAATTGCATTCATTTACACAGCGGCTCAATTTTGTGACACCTGAACAGTGCCACAAAGGTGAACATATTGATGTGCTGAAAAAGCGCCAGGACGTGTATGAACTGGCAAAGAAGAAGCACCCGGAACGCTGGTCACGTTCAACGAGGGACTGGAGTCCGCATACGTCAGTTGCCTTAAATCCAATGAAGGAAATACAAAAATAAACGGATGATGGGTTACCCAAACAGAGTTTGTTTACACCTAACCTTCTCATTAAAGAACAGAATGGATTCTATTCTTTAATGAGAAGGCCAGCAAGTGAAGCGCGGTAGCTGCACAATCCTTCTATTAATCTACTAAACAAGAAAAATACGACAACTATCTTGACAATCACCG
>NZ_BAUW01000217.1 GCF_000517385.1 Mesobacillus boroniphilus JCM 21738
GTAAGCGTCAAACTACACCCACCTAGTTTCCATGTCATTGCCATGAGATAATCTTCTCATAAATAATGAGGAGGCTTCTAAATGGAAAAAACAGAATTGCATATGGAATGGGAACGGCGGATTGCGGATTACGAATCAAGCGGCCAAACCCAAGCTACTTGGTGTGCAATTAATAAATTAAACGTTAATCAGTTAAAGTACTGGTTAAAAAAAATAAAAGGTCCAAAACGAAACCGCAGCACCAAATCCAAATTCACACCTGTCGTTGTGACCGAACCACCTGCGAACGACTCAATGGAGATTAAAATCGGCCAGGCATCCATAGAAGTCCGCCCTGGTTTTGATTCAACGTTCCTCGCTGATATTGTAAGGACGTTGAAAACGTTATGTTGAATGAGGCAGCCATAAACTCCGTTTACCTCGCTCGAGGCAGTACAGATTTAAGGAAATCAATTGATGGCCTGGCCGTTATCGTAAGGGAGGAATTCGATCTTGATCCCTTCTCGCCCTGTCTCTTCGTTTTCTGTAACCGTCAGCGCGATAAATTGAAAATCCTGCATTGGGCCCACAATGGGTTCTGGCTATATTATCGCCGTTTGGAAAGAGGGACTTTCCAGTGGCCATCAGAAAACAGTTCGACACCATTGAAAATTAATCCCCGTCAATTGCGATGGCTGCTTGATGGGTTATCCCTTGAACAGAAACAGGCACATCAAGCTGTAAGTGCCCGAACAATCATATAAAATAATAGAAGAAATCCGGCTGTTTTTGTCGTATAATGAATCTATGAAAAAGACAACGAACTTCCCCACTCAAGACCCTACAATTGAAAATCTTCTGAAACGCTTGGAAGTGCTTGAAAACAAAAACGCTGAGTTAGAGGCGAAACTGAAAAACCAAAACGAATTGGTAAACAAACTAAAATGGTTTGAAGAACAGTTTCGTCTCCAACAGCAAAAAAGATTCGGCATTTCGAGCGAAAAAACCAATCCCGATCAACTGGAGCTTTTCAATGAAATCGAAAATGAAGCCGATCCAGAAATCCCGGAACCAGCTTTGGAGTCCATCACTTATC
>NZ_BAUW01000216.1 GCF_000517385.1 Mesobacillus boroniphilus JCM 21738
ATTTTTTAAGCAATCAGTTTGAGGGTTTTCAAGACAATTTTCAAAGGTGTGCTTGCCATTCCTTCTTGATAAGCGTACACAACCAGCTGACCAAGCATTTCGCTGCGTATTCTTCTAACGGTATCACCCAATGTGACAGGCTTGGTTTTCGACCATTCAAACCTTTGAAACTCAAGGAAGTTTTGTACCAGGTATTGAATGGTCCAATAACGTTCAATCGCCTTGAAAGAAAGCAGCTGATACTGGTCAAAGCCCAGAAGTTCCTTGAAATAGCGGTATCCCGTCTCGATTTCCCAGCGGACATTGTAATACTCCAGGATGGTGACGACATCCAGGGTGAGATCCGTACAGAGGATGCAAAACGGTTTCTGATCCTGAGTGAACTTCTTTTCCCAGGAGAGAAGTACCTTCGCATTTTCGATATCCGAAACGGGACCTTCATATTCGTAAATCCGGAACTTCCCTTTCCCCTTCACGGTCACAGAGCGAAGGTCAGGGTTCTGGATATATTGGCCGGCGAATTCCGCCATGGATACTTTGATTCCATTCGGGCGAATCTTCCGGTTCGATTTAACGGCACCGATTACATGAAAACCCTTGGCGTTACAGGTATCAACCAGTTTTCTGCTTGTATACCAGCTGTCCATCAGGACATAGACCTGTTCTTCCTCACGGGCTGGAAATGCCTGAATCATTTCCGTGGCCAGCTCGTTCTTGCTTTTGAAGGATCGATGATGTTCTTCGCAGTATTCCTGCCTGAAGTAAGGTCGGAAATCCCATGCGAAGGAATAGCCCTCAGCCACCACGTGGGTTGTCACAAGGCAGTGGGACCACACACTTTTCCCTTCCGAATGGGAAAAATGGAAATCCAGTGCTTCCATCTTTTTGGTTGAGCGATCCTTGTGACAGCCAGTGTCATCGACAATCAGGAAAATAATCGGCCTCTCATCACCCTGTTTGTGCCGAGCACGCCGAATGGAATCCATCAGGCGCGCCATTCTTCTGCGCTGGACACGATTGGCGCACCAAGGGGATTCCTTCAAGAAACGGGTCATACAGCTAAGGTCACGGTCCTTACCGGAATGGTTCCGTATCTGCG
>NZ_BAUW01000215.1 GCF_000517385.1 Mesobacillus boroniphilus JCM 21738
TGATGTGAGTTCTGTCGACGTTTTGGATGATTCCCTGTTGTTATGTATGGAGAGGAATCTATATAGTGCTAATGATTTCCGAGATGTAGTCCAGTTATTAAAACGCCAACGCCAAGTGAACATGAACAGTCCAAGTACTATCGCTGAATACCAATCAACATCTGCCGATGTGGAGACATTGCCGTTACTAAGCGCAGAAGCGAAACACCGTCCACTTGACCAATATGTCGCAATTATGGAGGGAATCAAATGAAACAGCTTCAGCAGCTTCAGGATGCCCTAGTATCCCTCCGTCTTTCGGAGGCTTCAAAAGAGCTTCCGGCTATACTAGCCAAAGCTGAAAAGGAACAAGTCAGCTACCTTTCCTTCCTTCAAACTTTGGGGGATTATGAACGGGGGAAACGAGATGAAAAGAACATGGAAAAAAGGCTTAAGCTGGCCTCTTTTCCATCTATTACTCCTTTAGAAACGTTTAATTTGGAAGAGCAAGAGTCATTGAGCCGAAAGGAATTTAACCAACTGAAGGAATTAGCATGGGTTGAACAGCTTTTCAACGTAATACTATTGGGACCGCCAGGTGTCGGTAAAACTCACTTAGCAGTCGGTTTAGGGTTGGAGGCCATTCAAATGGGCTATAAGGTTTCATTTATTTCCATGGGGGAATTGGTTCACACCTTAAAAACGCTGGACATAACACGGAAATCGCAAACGAGGATAAAAAGGATGAAGGATTCCCACTTAGTTATCATTGACGACTTAATGTACGCAGCAATGGATCCTAGGGAAGCCAACCTCTTCTTTCAGCTGGTTAACGATTTATATAACCATTCCTCGATCATTCTAACGTCTAACAGCTCTCCAAAGGAATGGACAGAACCGCTTGGGGATGTAGTAGTAGCAACAGCTATTTTAGACAGATTAATTCATCGGGCTGAGATAATAAGTTTTGTAGACGATAGTCATAGAATGAAGAACAGACGAAGGATTTTTAATGGAGAAAGTGTTCAAAAATAATCAGCGAAATTGTTCATTTTAACTTGACGCTCACACTATCAAACGCCAAATGAATTTGAACAAATGAACGGAAATCCCGCAGCCTGATTTTACCTTC
>NZ_BAUW01000214.1 GCF_000517385.1 Mesobacillus boroniphilus JCM 21738
GGGGCAGGTTAGTTGAAGAAGGAAGGCGATTGGGTGCTTGGAATTAGTTCACTTTCGGAATAGAGAATAGGAAAAGCAGTCCAAAACGGACTGCCTGTAATTTTGGGTGATATATTCTGCGTGTTAGCTTTACTTTTACATTTACATCTGTGTATGGGAACAAATTATGCTAAAAGTTTTTTTGTCCTCTAAATATAGCAGGTGAAAAATCTACATCTTCTATCCATATTCTCGCTTCTTTCTGCTCTTCATGCCTTATCAATACATTACCTTTGTGCGTTTTATCTTGCCTGCGTACCCATGTGAGATAAGATTCAACGACCTGAGGATCTTCATCTAACTCATTTTCTTTTGGAAATGTGATTTGATTCTGAGTACCTGAGTCCAAATCTATCTCAAAAAGAGAAGTGAACATTGTGGGAACTGGACCCTCTTTCCACGATTTGTTTTCATGTGAACGTGCGACGATTACTTTAGAAGGTGAGAGCCACGCCAAATCTAGGTCTACATATCCTTTCGGTGTATACTCTACCTGCTTGGTGGATGCCTTTATTTCAGCAATTTTAGTAATCTTATTTTCAACAAAAAACCGTCCTTCTCCTGAAATATAAGCTAATTGGTTGGCGTGTGGTGCCCACTTAAACCAGTCACTAAATCCTAACATCCTACCGATGTCCTGAAACACTTTTCCATCAGAAGATAAGACACATAATGGATTACTGTCCATTGCCCAAGAAGGTGTCGGGGTACCGAGAAAGCTGACCCATTTGCCGTCATGACTCCACTTGAAGTCACCAACAGTAACGGCAAATATATTATTTTCATCAATTGGAATTGAGTATAATAGTTTCGCTTTTTTCTCATCAAGATTCATATCCTTGGGAATACGATACAACTTAATCGGTTCCCAGCCTGTGGGAAGGCGGTTTGAGCCAGCAGAAACAATTAACTCTTTCCCGTTTGGATACCACTCAAAGCCACTAACACCTAACGACACATTTTGAAATCCAGAAGGCCTACCATCCTTCATCTTAGTAACATTTAGTACCCATCCAGATAAATAAGCCAGTTCATTTGATACAGGGGACCAAGTAAAAGAAGAAGTCTCAATACTTTGGTAAGGTTCAAAGTTTTCTTTCTTCTTGGTATCATACATCCATAAGTTAGACTTTTCTCCCTGTTCATCACCGTCGATGTACGG
>NZ_BAUW01000213.1 GCF_000517385.1 Mesobacillus boroniphilus JCM 21738
GGGGCTAAACGAGGAGCTTGCGCTTTTTGTTCTGATTATGGAATTGGAAAAAATCAGCGGAAATTTCCAATTCGCTATAAAAATTAGATTTTCGCTATAAAAAAGAAAAATTCGCTATAAAAGAGAAAAATTCGCTATAAAAAAGGAAAACTCGCTATAAAAATGAAAATCCCGCTATAAAATCAAAATTTCCGCTATAAAAATTTTAGAACTGCCCTGCATACTGAAAATACAGAACAACAAGCCCCATTATCCACACATAAATCGCAAAAGGTTTCAAAGAATGATTTTTCAAATAGCCAATCATCCATTTTACCGCAATATAACCGAAAATCGCTGCTGAAATGATGCCGATTAACAGTGCCTGAATCGAAATCGTCTCACTTCCGCCGCTGAAAAGGTCTTTACCCTGCAAGACGATTGCTCCCAGAATGGCAGGGGTCGACAGCAGGAATGAGAAATAGGCTGCAGTCTCGCGGTCAAGCTTTCGCCAGAGCGCTGCGACAATCGTCAAGCCGGATCGGGAAATTGCCGGAAAAATCGCCGCTGCCTGGAAGCTGCCAATCACCAGTGCGTCTGTATAGCTGATATCATCCATTTTTTTGCGGCCATTTTTGATAGAATCAGCGAACCACATCAATGTCCCAGTAATCAGGAATTCCCAGCCAATCGTCACGCCAGTTTTGGAGATCTCATCAAAATAATCCTCAAACAGCAAACCGACAACTACAGCCGGCAGCGTACCGACAACAAGAAGGAAGGTGAGTTTCCCAAACGGATTTTTTAAAATTTTGATGAATTCATATCTATAAAACACAAACACTGCCAGCAGTGTCCCCACGTGAAGCATCGTGTCGAGCAGCAGGCCGGCCTCCTCAAGACCAAACAGATTCCTGCCCAGATAAAGATGGCCGGTACTGCTTATCGGCAAAAACTCAGTCAGCCCCTGGATAATCCCAAGAAAGAAAGCTTCAATTTTTGATAGCATACAGAATCCCCACTTTTTCAAAGACTTTGTCCCTTACAAAGCTATGAAACATGTCCCATCTCTATGCCAGCAAAATTTCCAGCGGACTATATGACGGCCACAAATCCAAGGGAAATGGGAGAAACTGTCCGTCATCAAGGTCATGACGGACACAAATCCAGGAAAAGGCAGAAAAACTGTCCGTCATCAAGGTCATGACGGACACAAATCGGGGAATAAGCAGGCAAACTGTCCGTCATCGGGGCCATGACGGACACAAATCGGGGAATAAGCAGGCAAACTGTCCGTCATCGGGGCCATGACGG
>NZ_BAUW01000212.1 GCF_000517385.1 Mesobacillus boroniphilus JCM 21738
AGCGAAAGCGCAAGAAACATGGACAGCGTGCATTGATGCTTGAAAACCTGCCTGTGGAAACGGTCGAATACCGTTTGTCCCCGGAAGAGCAGGTCTGTTCGTGCTGCAACGGGGCTATGCATCAAATGAGTACGGAAGTCCGTCAGGAACTGAAGTTCATTCCTGCGGAATTGAAAGTGGTCAAGCATGTCCGCCATGTTTACGCCTGCCGTAAGTGCGAGCGCAAAGAGCTTGAGACGCCAATTGTCACTGCACCAATGCCAAAGCCGGTCCATCCGGGAAGCCTGGTTTCCCCTTCCCTTATGGCTCACATCATGAATCAAAAATACGTAGACGGCCTTCCCCTTTATCGCCAAGAAAAGCAATTCAGAAGGATGGGGGTGGGATTATCCCGCAAACCATTGCCAATTGGATGATCCATGGAGCGGACCAGTGGCTCAGCTTGATGTATGATCGCATGCATCAAATCCTGTTGGATCAAGATATCTTACATGCGGACGAAACCACGCTGCAAGTCTTACGGGAACCCGACAGGCCAGCCACTTCAAAATCATATATCTGGCTTTATCGGACAGGGAAGGAAGGTCCTTCGGCCATCCTTTACGATTACAAGGAAACAAGGGCCGGCAAAAATGCGAAGGATTTTCTCTCCGGTTTTAAAGGCTTCTTACAAGTGGACGGTTACGCAGGGTACCATAAGGTACCGGAGGTCACCCTTGTCGGCTGTTGGGCTCACGCCAGAAGAAAGTTCGATGAAGCGTTAAAGGCGCTCCCCCCTGCAAAGCGTCAGACCTC
This sequence comes from Mesobacillus boroniphilus JCM 21738, assembly GCF_000517385.1. Classification (GTDB taxonomy): domain Bacteria; phylum Bacillota; class Bacilli; order Bacillales; family Cytobacillaceae; genus Mesobacillus; species Mesobacillus boroniphilus. Next base: position 796 of record NZ_BAUW01000212.1, read on the forward strand.
TGGAACCAAAGCAGCCGAAGGTCTGCAATTCTGTAATCAGTTATATAGAATCGAGCGTGATTTGAAAGAGTTATCCGCTGAAAAACGCCATGAAAAACGCCTTGAACTCAGCAAGCCAGTCATGGATGCTTTTTTGACATGGCTAAAAAACCAAAAGGGCCAGGTACTACCAAAGAGTGCCCTCGGAGAGGCCGTCACATACAGTCTTAACCAGTGGGAAAAGCTTGAGGCATTTTTACAGGATGGACGTTTGGAGATTGATAATAACCGAAGCGAACGGTCGATTAAGCCCTTCGTAATCGGACGAAAGAATTGGCTTTTCAGCAACACCCCACGTGGAGCGCGTTCGAGCGCAATCATTTATAGCATTGTAGAAACAGCGAAAGAAAATGACTTAAATCCATATTATTATTTACGCTATCTATTTGAGGAGCTTCCCAATCTGGATTCAAAAGACCAGAATGCACTGGATAAATTACTGCCATGGTCAGAAACGCTTCCGGTCCATTGCAGGCTC
>NZ_BAUW01000211.1 GCF_000517385.1 Mesobacillus boroniphilus JCM 21738
AAAAATTTAAACTTGAAAGATGATAGACGTTACTATTTTCATTCAAATGAAAACTTGCTTCGCCAAAAGATATATCAAATCATTGCTGGCTATTCCGAAGACGACGCTGCTGATCAACTAACGAAAGACCCTGTACTCACTCAAATCATTGGAACGGTTGCGTTAGCTTCCCAACCTAGTTTGTCACGCTTTTTTAAACGGTTTGATAGCCAATCCATAGAGGAATTAAATCAAGCCAACCAAGAACTTATTGACAAAGCACATCAATTCAGAGAGTCAAAGGCACTCATATTTGATTTGGATTCTACACATTCAGATACCTATGGAGATCAAGAATCCGCCGCTTACAATGCCCATTACGGAACAGTAGGTTTCCACCCATTAGTTGTATTCGATGGAGTAACCGGTGACTTTATCAAAGCTAAGCTTCGTCCTGGGAATGTCTATACCTCTAACGGTGTTGTTGATTTTGTTCAACCGTTGGTTGAACATTACAATAAACAATTCCCTGAAACTACACCATTTGTTCGTGGGGATAGTGGCTTCGCCGTCCCAGCTTTGTACGATTTGTGCGAAAAAGAATCCGTTTATTACGTTATTCGACTCAAAGCAAATGCGAATCTACAACGAATTGCGGATGAACTCCATCCTTCATCCATGACTTCCGATGTAACAAATATGGAATGTTATTATGAAGAAACCATTTATCAAGCGAAATCATGGTCTAAGCCTAGAAAAGTGATTATAAAATCTGTACGTCCTGCAGACGAGTTGTTTTTCACGCATTCATTTTTTGTAACGAACTTGATAGATGCCTTCTCTCCAAAAGATATTGTTCTTTCTTACCAGAAAAGAGGTACGATGGAGAACTATATTAAGGAAGCCAAGAACGGTTTCTATTTAGATAAAATGAATAGTCATACTTTCCAGGTAAACGAAGTAAAGATGATGTTGAGTCTGCTTGCTTATAACCTAACGAATTGGCTACGTACACTTTGTTTTCCGGAAGGGCAAAAGACCATGCAGATCGATACCATCCGCACTCGAATCATTAAGGTGGCCAGTAAATTAGTCAAATCAGGCAGGTCCCTTTATTTCAAACTAGCTTCAAGTTTCGTGTACCAGGAATTCTTTTGGAAAGTAATTCAGCGAATACAGAAGCTAAAGCTGGAGTGAGCGAGCTCAAATCCCTATTAAAATTTTTCCGAATTTCAGAACAAGGGGGTTAGTCTGCCCAAAAATCAGCTCAATTTAAAGATTTGTTTTAACATCACGACTTAAGTAGTAAAATCACGAAAAAAATTCACCTGGAGACCGAGAAAATGGTTGATTCTGTCTTC
>NZ_BAUW01000210.1 GCF_000517385.1 Mesobacillus boroniphilus JCM 21738
CGCTAGTGGAAAATAGCAGAAAATATTTTCAAAAGGCGAGGACGCATTCTCCAGATTCGTTATTTGATATAGAACGTGGATTGTTTAATGCTTGTATACACTTAATGAGAAAGAACTGTGCATATAACGCATTTTATCGAATGTTGGATATCTTAGAATTATTGTCAAGTTCAATGATGCTCCAAAAGGAAATTAAAATGACGGATGAAATGGAATACGTTTTTTCTGCAGTCACAGAAGGTTCCATTCAACTAGCAACATTAAAGGCAATAATGGAGTCTGAAGAACCAGATAAAGTTGAGAAACTAATGGTTTCATACGGGAGCCAATTCACGAAAGATATTGTGAAAAGAATGATACCTCTGCATTCGAAAAGCATAAGCCTTTTAGAAAATGTCATTAAACAAAAAATTGAAAAGGCAACCTTCCATAAAGAGTAATTTGGCAACTGATATACGTTTGCTATAATAGAAAAAGACAAATGGTTTTAGGGGGCTAACCCAATGGAAAGAAACATTGGGGTATACAGAGGTAGCTATTATGAAGCGAAAATAAACGCTGGAAAAACGATTTGGGCACGGAAGCTGACGAAAGAGTTGGGACAAGACATAAGGGTAAGGCATGACAAAGCGTTGCCCGCTGATAGGGTAAAATGGCATTCTGGTAATATAGAAATTGTAAAGAAGGCTGACTGGTAGAAGGAGATATGCATCTTCTTCTTTTATTTTTTCTTTAATCTTTATATCACCCGTTACTATCACAAAAGCCAACCATATAAAAGTTATTGAAATGAAGTCTAAAGCGAACATAGTAAAGCTCCTTCATCCATTTCCTCTTGGTATAAGGCATAAAAGACAAGCTTTTCCTTGACCAGGAATGAATAAAGATTATTTCCTTTCCTTATTTAAAATGACTAACATTAAGAGAAATGTTTTCTTTATACTGAAAAAATTTAGTCGCTCCAAATTATTCCTTTATAATTTCCCAACCTCTATCGTGTATGAAAGGCTTTTTATTTCTATTAATCCACTTATTTTCCCCTAATAGTATACATATTACTATTCCCCACATTTTTCTTATAATATATTTTCCCAATTGTTTGGAAAATGTAGTCATATTATACTGGAATTGTAATAACATTCTGTTAAATGGGGGAGAGAGTGTTGAGAAAATTGTTAAAGGGGTTATTAGTATTTTGTTTGAGTATCGGGATTGTATCAGTAGCACCACAAGGTTCAAATGCTAAAACTACTATTTCAGACCCAGCAAAAGAAAAGGCAACAGAGTTGAAAAGTCAAGGATTAGATGTACAGGTTACTGAAGTAGATGGATACACGATTGTAAGTGGATTTGATAGTACTGATTTGAAAAATGCGAAAGCATCAAAAGGTAAAGGTGACTTTGTGTTC
>NZ_BAUW01000209.1 GCF_000517385.1 Mesobacillus boroniphilus JCM 21738
TTAAAATTATTGAATATTCTGACTTACAGAATCCCCGAGAAAAGAAAAAAAGGATAAAGTGACATCATTGAAGGTGTCCTTTATCCATATTTTTACACTTATTTATGATTAATTATTATTCTCTAAATTCTCCTGCTTCCACCCCCATCACTATTTCTTTAAATACTTGTTCATGATCATACCTTTTTCTTCCTGCAGAGCGTCTTGAAGGAGGCTTAAATAATTCCTCCTTAAATTCAGGATAGTTATTTAATACAAATTTTGCAATATGCTTTTTTAATACTAATAAGGTACCTTTAAACCCTAAATCAGCCTGTAATAATAGAGTTAAACAAAAGGCAATCATCGCCATATAACTTGGTTATGTACTGCATTTTGACTTTTACCATACATCGTTTTTAATACCGTATGCTGTTTCATCCACTTATAAAACAACTCTATTTTCCAGCGATCCCGATAAATAGTACTTACTTCCTCTGCCGGGATTTTTGCATCATTAATAATAATTTGGATCTGTTTTCCTTCGCTATCGACTGTTTCTATCAAACGAAGGGGATGTTTCATCTTCCCCAGAATAACAACAGCTTCTCTTAGAATGGATGAGTTCTTTGGCACAGGAACTTCTTCAACCACTTCAACCACTGTGTTCTCCTTAATCCGTGTGGCAAACCGAATTCCTTCTGAACAGAGTCTGTCGAACTTCTTGAAGTCAAAATACCCTCGATCAAAAACATGGAAGGTACCAGGTATATTGACTAAGAGAGCATCTAACTGTGCTACATCAGATGGTCTTGCAGGTGTAATAATTAGATCATCTAAGTATGTAACATCATCATGGAACACCACGCGCGTATGCAGTTTGATACCAGAAGTAAAACGATTCTTAGGTGCCCAAGGATGCTCTTTAAGACTAAGAGTGATTGTTGATGAATCGATAAGATGCAGCTTTCTAAGCTTTTGATTCCCTTTGCCAACTCCATATATTTGACGTACCTGCTGTATGAGATGTCTCAGTACGGCCTCAAAAATAGAAGGGGAAATGTCACTTAACTTCCTTGACAATTGGGATTTACTAATCGACTTTAATCCAATTTCTTTCTGGAGTTTGGAATCCTTGTTTAACTCAAAACTAATATCAGTTAAACTAGAAATTCGTTTTAATTGTGCGTAGGTAAACAGTTTTACAAAAGGTATGATCTTAAGTTTTTTTACATACTTATCAAGTTCAAATTGTTCAGCCATTTTTATTAATACCCCTTCACCCAACGGATGAAGGTATTTATTAAATACTGATTTTGTGTTATTCTTGTCCATATGATCTCCTTATAATTAGGATTTGGACAGGACATTGACCTTCCTACTAATTATAAGGATTTTTTTATACATATTAAAGGTTATATTTAACATTAATGTTAATAACT
>NZ_BAUW01000208.1 GCF_000517385.1 Mesobacillus boroniphilus JCM 21738
AAAAATTTGGCTCTTTTCGTAAACTTTGTTGCTTTTGAAACAAAAAAATAAGTAATTTACTTTTTATGGTATTCTTATAATAAGAATGCATAAAAGGGTTATAAGATAAGGAGGGAGTATGAAATTGTATTACGATATGTACGGCAGCTTTAGTTCAGCTTTGTATGCTTTATTATTTTGGTGGGGAGTTTTTCTCATATTTCAAAGAATGACAAATCGCTATCCTAAGAACAACAGTTGGAAGAAAGATATTATTATGACCTTTATCCAAAGTGCAATTGTCTTAATTTTACTTCCAATCTTAGCAAACTTTTTTAGGCATTAAAGTGAATAATAATCTAAGCCGTTCCCCCGAAAGGAATGGCTTTTTTATATCTCCCGTAAATACCTAACAGGAATGCAGTTTGGTTTTTGGCAAGAACTTAAAAGCATACCTTTCATCCTTTCATCTGTAGGCATCTTTTTGTTCTGTTGAAGAAATATAAACCAGTATAGGTAGTTATCAAGATATTTGGTAGCAACGCCTTGAAATCTATCCATCCAGTCTTTTAAAGCCTTATGAAAATTATTAACGTGCTGTAGATGGTATATGCCCTTTTTAACATATCCTTCTTTACTGATATTAATTGCTTCGTGCTTTATTCCCTTGTTCAGAGCAAATTTCTTATAGTTCGTAGCTGTATCAGTGCATAACAAAGCAGCGGGGTCGATATAATCCCCAATTACAGCTTCTATCTCTTCAGCTTTAACACGTCCATTTCCAGCTTTCTGAGCTACGATTTGACCATTTCGGTCTTGTGCTACAACAACAGCAATTTTAAGTTTACTAATCCCTCTTTTCGTCCCTACCTCCACGCTCTTTAGGTTCTCTTCCAATAACTTCACGACCTTTAAAGGACTCTTTGAAAAAGGTTTCGTCGCTTTCTACAATTCCTTTTAAACCTTGGAAACCTAATGAACGCAATGCGAATAGTATTTTATGTCGCCAATAAAAACAAGTGGAGATATGGATTTTTAGCTCTGCCGCAATTTTGGGCAGAGTGTAGCCCTCAACCATCATCCGAAAGTATTTACTCCACTTTCCAAGATACCTCGAACCAGAAATGGGTGTGTTTGTAAGGTCATTAAAAGACCTTCCGCAATCGTTGCAGAGATAACGTTGTCTGTTTCGGTATTTACCATTACGTTTAACCTTCATACATCCACAATGAACACAAGCTAACCCTTCTTTAAATCGAGTCTCCCTTATGGTTGTAAACGTCTCGGATAAATCATTTTCTTCTGAAGTGAAAAACTCAACTTTAAGCAGGTTAAACAGTTTAATTTGCTCTTGTTTTGGTAAATCGATAAAGTCCGCATATAGGTTTTTCCACACAACAACCACCTCCTAATTTCAGTATTTTAGCACCTTGTAGAAGTTTGGTCAAAATAGCAACAATCTTTACGAAAAGAGCC
>NZ_BAUW01000207.1 GCF_000517385.1 Mesobacillus boroniphilus JCM 21738
TAAACTGTATCCTGTGTAGTAGACACTTAAAAAAAAGCGTCTACTGCACAGGATTTTTTATGTACAATAGATTAAAAATGGTACGGGAGAAGAGTATATGAGTAAAAAATTATTTTCAAAAAAAGAGATCGAGTTATTATCTAAAAATCCTTATGTAAAATCAGTTAGCCCAAAAGGGATTACCTATACTGATGAGTTTAAGGAACTCTTTATAGCTCAAAAAGAAAAGGGAAAGTTCCCGAGTGAAATATTTAGAGACTGTGGGTTGAATCCAGAGATTGTCGGTAAAAGGCGTATTGATTCAGCTAGTAAAAGATGGAGAGATGCCTACCATAAGAATGGAGTGATGGGCCTCCGTGACACAAGGCCAGGAAACTCAGGCAGACCAAGGGAGAGAGAGCTTTCCCTTGAAGAAAAATATGCAAGATTAGAGGCCGAAACTAACCTGTTGAAAGCAGAGAACGAACTTTTAAAAAAGATACGATTCGCCGAAAGGGGGATGAGGAAGAAATAAAGTTATCGGCTGAACGGAAATTTAACCTTATTCATTCCGTCATCGAGAAATACAATCTAACAGGGATGGTATCACACCTCTGTAAAGTATCTGGTGTGTCCCGTCAGGGTTACTATAACTACTTTTCAGCTAAACAAGTTGAGCGAAGGAAGGATCGGGAGAAAAAGGATGAATCCCTCCGAGATCTAGTTTTAAAAGCATACAATTTTAAGAACCGTAAGAAAGGGGCTCGCCAAATTAAGATGGTATTGGCAGGTCAGTTTGGTGTTGTCTTCAATCTCAAAAGAATCAGAAGAATCATGAAGAAATACGGAATTGAGAGTCCTTTCAGGAGAGCGAATCCCTATAAACGCATCCTGAAGGCTACCCAGGAGCACAAGGTCGTCCCGAACCTCCTTAAAAGGGAATTCAAACAGGGAATCCCCTACAAAGTCCTTCTTACGGATATCACCTACTTATATTTCGGAAAAGGAAAAAGGGCTTATTTATCAACCATTATTGATGCTTCCACCAATGAAGTCTTAGCTCATCAGGTCTCTGATCGAGTTACACTTGATATCGCTACGGACACACTTAAGAAATTAAAGAGAAACAGGAAAATCAAACTGCCTAAAGGAGCCTATATACACTCTGACCAGGGAGGTCACTATACCAGCCCTGTTTACCAAAAGCTAGTGAAAAAATTCAGATTGGGACAATCCATGTCCAGGAGGGGGAACTGTTGGGACAACGCCCCACAGGAATCATTCTTTGGACATTTTAAGGACCTGGCTGATATAAAGTCATGTGAAACCTTGGAAGAGCTTAAACAAGAAGTGAAAGCTGCCATACACTACTACAATCACTACAGATATCAATGGAATATGAAAAAGATGACCCCTGTTCAATACAGAGATCATCTTCTTAAAGTTAAAGTAGCCTAGCTTTTTTTAAAATGTCCTTTACAAGGGGTACAGATTA
>NZ_BAUW01000206.1 GCF_000517385.1 Mesobacillus boroniphilus JCM 21738
GTCGGTTTGACAAATGCCGGAACATGCTGCCAGTCCTGCGCATTCTTGTCGAATTCGTTCCCGAAGTTGTAGCCTTTGGTTCCGTCCGTGTAATTCACGACGACCTGCATCTCGAATGGTCCGCCGTTCGGATTAGCCCCTGCCTGCTTTGCCCAGCCGGACAGTGTCAGCTGCGTATTGGCATCGCCGGATAGATTGATCGTCTGCTTCAGTTGTTTATTTTTCCCGGCTTCCCCTGTCATTTGGAAAGAAGATTTGCCGATATACACGTTATCATCACCAGGGTTGACGTTCTGAATGATTTTATCATTGACTGAAAGATTTCCGCTTGTTCCCCAATTTTCTGGAAGACTTGCATTCGTGGAATCAGGACGCTCATAACTAGAGTTTTCCACCAGGTTATATGCTGCCAATGTCGTTCCTTTTTCAAGCTGCACACCGTCAAAGTAGGCTGTTCCAGCACCTGCATTCAGACCGAAGGAAACAAGAATTGTATCCGTTTGGTCTGGTACATTAGAAACGACGGCCTGGACCCTTGTCCAATCATGGGTACCTTTAGTCCGAATGAATAGGATGTTGGCGGGAGAGGTGTTCCTTGTGCATTAAAATATTCAATTTTGATCAAAGCCGAGTTCGCTGTGTTTTCGTTTTTAATATACGCACTCGCAATAAATTGATCTCCGGCCTCGTATTTTACTTTTTCGGAACTTACGATCGCCCAACCAGTTGGGTTTGAAATACTAATCGCCTTTTTGCCGAACTTGCTTGTGTTTGACCAGCCATAAGTGGCGGTTGTATTAGGCTGCATCATCTTTGTCCAGCCGTCAGGCCAGCTGTCGGTATTCTGATCCAGTTCAAAGCCTGAGTTGGCCAACAGGTTATCAGCCGCAGACATGGGATGCGTGGAGTAAAGAAGGTTGCCGTTTGCATCGTATCTGCTTGCAGATGTCTGGACATTCGGATCGGTGGATTCCGTCTGGTTGTTCTTGTTGTCGTAATCGTTCGTGCTGACGTTCTGGCTGAAATCCTGTTCCTTGACTAAATTGTTGTTGATGTCGTACTCAAATGTGGAATTTTGGTTTTCAGGCAGCTGGACACCGGTAATGTTTCCGTTGGCGTCATATGTGTAAACATATGCTGAGGTGCCATTTGCCTTATTTGTATTCGGCTCAACTACTTTTGTCAAATTGTTTTTATTGTCGTAGGTGAATGTCGTTACCGCTTTATTGGCTGCATCAAGCGGGTTTTGCGTAGTTTGGACGACATTTCCATTGGCATTCGTTGTATAATCGACTCGTTTGCCTTCGCCATCTGTAACAGTCGTTACCAAATTGGCAGTGTCGTAGGCATATGTCGTTTTGCTTGTTCCCGCAACTCCGTTGATTGTGAGTGGTCTGCTGATGCTGGTTACCCTGTCAGATGTGTCGTACCCGACAGTAGTTTTGATGCTCCTTGCATCAGTGACACCCGTAAGGTTATGGTCCGCGTCATAACTGAACGTGGT
>NZ_BAUW01000205.1 GCF_000517385.1 Mesobacillus boroniphilus JCM 21738
TGAAAATGGTCCTCTACTCAAAATAAAGGTATACCTCGTTAATTTGTGGCAACACAGTTAATAACAATACGACCAGGCTGAACATACTATGGTGGATCCCGAAAGCGATACCCTGCATAAGAAACTGGTTGTGACAGTATTGAAGTACCATTTACTGTGCCAAGAGCACGCATACAAAAATCTCGTAAAATAACTACTGTCATTTGTATTGTTAATTAAATAACGAGGTGATTCTTATATGGAAGCAATGATTGAAAGATGTGCAGGCCTAGATGTACATCAGGAGACAGTAGTAGCTTGTGTATTAGTTGGCCCATTAGAAAAAAAGCCAAACAAATCAATTGAATCTTTTCCAACTACAACAAAGGGTTTATTGAAGCTGAACGATTGGCTTATGTCTATGCAAGTATCAGATGTTGTTATGGAAAGTACCGGAGTGTATTGGAAACCGGTATGGAACATTCTCGAAAGTGATTTTCAACTTGTACTTGCCAATGCTAGACATGTTAAAAATGTTCCTGGACGCAAAACGGATGTAAAAGATGCAGAGTGCTCGCCAAATTATTACGAAGTGGACTGATTGAAGGCAACTTTGTTCCTCCTGAAGATATTAGAGATTTACGAGATCTAACACGTTACCGTAAAAAACTGATTGGAAATCGTACAGCAGAACAAAATCGTATCCATAAAATTCTTCAAGATGCGAATATTAAACTCACTACTGTTCTATCTGACATTTTTGGTCAATCAGGACGCCGGATCCTAGAAGCCATTATTGATGGAGAAAAACTAGAAGAAAGTAATCTTAAAGAACTGGTGCATTGGCGAACAAAAGCAAGTCTCCCGGAAATAGCTGATGCAATCAATGGTCGAATTCGCCGTCACCATCGTGATATGTTGCAATATCACTGGAATCATATGATTTATATAGAAGAAGCAATTGAAAAATTAGAAGAGCAGATCGACCAATACTTAACCCCGTATCAAAGAGAAACAGAATTATTGGACACAATCCCTGGTGTAAACAAAGCAGGCGCAGCTACTTTTATTGCAGAGATGGGAATTGATATGTCTGTCTTCAAATCTGCCAAGCATCTTGCTTCGTGGGCTGGTGTATGTCCTGGAAATAATGAAAGTGCTGGTAAAAAAAAAACGGGTAAAACAACGAAAGGTAACAAAGCATTAAAAACAATGGCAGTAGAATGTGTATTAGCAACTTCAAGGCAAAATAATCGTATTTCTGCACACCGTATAAGAATTTTGAAACAACAAGGAAAGAAAAAAGGACAAATGGCTTCTGCGCATCTAATTATAACCATTGCTTACAATATTTTAAAAACAGGAGAACCATATAAAGAACTAGGCACAAATTATATGGAGCATCAACAAAAAGGTAAAGAGTTAAAAATGATTGAATACTTAAAACGGAAAGGATATAAAATCTCATCTACTGATGAACAAACGGCTTAATTAAATTTCTTAAGGATCTTATTTTTTAAAAATAAAGCCCCTCAAAAAAAATCTAGAAATGAA
>NZ_BAUW01000203.1 GCF_000517385.1 Mesobacillus boroniphilus JCM 21738
GGTTTCATGTAGAAATTACTAGAAAAATGGGAATCCGGCAAGGAGGCTTTCTGGTGAGTAGTGCTAACATGGCAGATGAAATTAAGGTACTGAAAGAAAAAATAGCCGCTTTAGAACGAGAAAATTCCTCTTTAATAGAGTGGAAGAAAAAGCTTCAGGTGGCAGCCACTGACTGTTCTGTTCAAATGGTCCCAACTGAAGGTCCAGAATCAAGTTTTGATGAAAGATTTATTGAACACGAGGGTTTGTTAAAAAGCTTATTCCTCGAAACCTTGGATGGGATTGTGTTTTGGGGAAAGTGTGGACAAATCCTTGCTGCTAACGAAGCAACCTGCAAGATTTTCGGACTCCCTCATGAAGAGTTGGTTAAGCATAAAATTTCGGACTTCATTTATCAAAAAGATGAGAAATATAGCGAGATGAAACAAATTATCAATGAAAAAGGTGCGCTGCGCGATGAAGCATTTTTTCTGCTGCCAAATGGAGAAACGAGACTGCTGGAATTTACTGTTAAGCTCAATGCAGGTGACGGCTATCATATGACTATTGTTCGGGACGCAAGTGAGCGTTACCATATGGAACAAAAGCTTCGGAAAAGCGAAAAGCGATTCAGGAGAATTTTTGAGGGATCTATTGAGGGTATGATTCTTTGGGATGATAATTGCCAACACTATGAAATCAACCCCTCGGCAATGGCAAAACTGGAATTGAAGCCGGAAGATTTGGAGGGGAAAAACTTTCGGAAGCTTTTCATGAATCTTGGGCTCTCTGAAGAATTAATCGATGAAAAGGTGCAAGCGCTGCTTCGTAAAGGGAGACTCGATGGAAGAGTTACAATTCCGTTTGAAGACGGCAGGCTGAAGCACTTTGAATACACTGTCAAACGTCAATTGGTTGATAGCTTGAATCTTATTGTTTTCCGGAATATCACTGAAAAAATAGAGATGGAAGCCCAGCTGCTTAAATCAGATACCCTTAATATGCTTGGGGAGCTGGCAGCGGGTATTGCCCATGAAATCCGTAACCCAATGACTGCGCTAAAAGGATTCATCCAGCTTCTCGAAAATAGTACAGGTGATTCGTTTTCGTTATATTTCCAGGTCATCAAGACTGAACTTCAAAGAATCGACTCGATCATTAACGAGTTCTTGATTTTGGCAAAACCGAAGTCAATCAAATATGAGAATACCAATATTTCAAAAATAATGGATGAGACGGTGTCCCTTCTTACAGCGCAGGCTATGCTACATGATGTGCAGATTAAAACTTTATATGACGATGATTTGCCAGAATTCCTTTGTGAACCTAATCAACTAAAGAAGGTTTTTATCAATATAATAAAAAACGCGATAGAAGTTATGCCTAAAGGCGGCTTAGTCAGTGTGACGGTCAGTAAGGCACCAGGAAACAGGATACATATATGCATCCAGGATGAAGGAGAAGGAATTCCCGCTGAAAAGATCAAAAAGCTTGGAGAGCCTTTTTACACAACCAAGGAAAGAGGAACAGGCCTAGGTTGATGGTTAGCTTCAAAATCATTGAAGAACATGGTGGCACAATCGAAATTGAGAGCAAAGTCGGGGATGGAACGCTTTTCCATATTTATTTGCCAATAACCAGAGAAATGTCTGATTAAATTCAATCAGGCGTTTTTTTTATTGGTTAGGAAACTATAAAATTC
>NZ_BAUW01000202.1 GCF_000517385.1 Mesobacillus boroniphilus JCM 21738
ATAATATAAGTATTACTGAAAAAATGAAACCTTTGGTGAAGTAATACAAGCAGCTTGGGAGGATTTTAATAATTCGAGTATTTTTAATATTGATACTGATGCTTTTGCTCTTATTACAGGGCCAATAAGCACTAACGAAATAAATAACACACGTATTATTCTTGAATGGGCTAGATTTTCAGAAAACGAAAAGTCTTTCTAAGTTCAGTAATAGCATTAAAAAAGTCAAACTGGAGGCCTTTCGTGAGAATTTACAAAAAGCTAATAGTGGTATAGATGTTTCTGACAGGGAATTTTGGATGTTTTTAAAAAATCACTAAAATAGAATTATCAGGCATTTGATATATTTTATTATGTATTGGAGGAATAGAGTTGAAGTGGACTAAAGATGATTTTATCGTAAATGATGATATTTCATTAATAGTGTCCGCAGAAATTTTCAATGACGGGAATTTCGGAAACGACACTGTCGGTGGCAATTAGACTCGGAACCGCCATGTCATTTGGAGTTGTTGTTATCCACCAATATGTCAGTCCCGTATAAAAAAAGAGACCCTTTTCAGGCTCAGAACCTTTGATCGTCTAGGAGTCTGTCTGACGGAGTGAAATCCACGTATTTTTATTCAAAATATATGTTTTTATACAATAAAAACGGATGAATATGAAGAATTCTCGCATAATTATACGCTAAAAAATTTTCATCGGACAGACTCCTAGCACTCTTTTCAACAGATTCCTCATCTACAATTTGCTGTTTCCTGAGCACGTCCCACTTTGCTTTTGCCCATCCATTCGCAGACAAGTTCTTCATTACATTTCACTTCATTGATGCGGAAGAAACGAGTGTCTTCTTTTGCTTTTACCAGTTTCATTCGGTAGGAATTTCCGATTCATATTAACGAGATAAGCCGGTGAGTGAGCCGGTCAATCATGGCTGCGTTCATTACGAGATCTTAGAATATTTCCTCCCATCGCTTAGGGTAGTTGTTTATTAGCATTTGTTGTACCAATAATACTCAAAGGTTTATCTTTTAAAATTGAATTAATCACACCATTAGATATTTCCTCGTGTGTTAACCATCTAGAGAAGCCATTTTGGTTAATAAATCCTAACTGAACTTGATGATATTTATATCCACTCAAAACGGTTCTTCGTTTTATTTCGTTTAAATCAGCACTACTTCCCAATATGTGAAATAACGACCAATTTTGGTTATCAACGTTAATCTCTTCAATGATAATATTTAATGCATTTGCTGCAATTGAATGTATCCATGCGACAACCAAGTCAATTTTTCCATTTTTTTCTTGAAAAGATTTTATATGGTTTCTTAATTCTTCATCATTTCTATAGTCAACTAACATAGGGGTGATGCGATAATGAGCTAAACCTTTTTCTAATAATAAATTCATTTTTTCGGGGTTTCTACCAATTACAGAAACATGATAACCTTTTTCAGCTAACCATAAAGATACATTAGATAACATTCCAGTGCCACCCACCACTAAAGCATTTTTCATAAGAACCTCCTTATTATTTTAAATATCTAAACTTATAAGTAAGTATTTTACTATTTTAAAAAAAAGAATTTTAAGTGCAAATAATTAGCAATATTTGTATGATAATTATTAAAAAATAGGAAAAATATAGTGAAAATTGTCAAAAAAATACAGCAAATAGGTTGAAAGTTACATTTTACAAAAATTAGGATAGACCGGTTGAAAATCACCAAGAGTTATTTTAATACTTGA
>NZ_BAUW01000201.1 GCF_000517385.1 Mesobacillus boroniphilus JCM 21738
CGCTCCATAACTAGAAACCTGTCACAATTACTGCTTTTTCTTGACAGCTTTGCGCTCCATAACTAGAAACCTGTCATAATAACTGCTTTTTCTTGACAGCTTTGAGCTTCATAACCTGAAACCTTGATTGAATGAAAAATAAAAAAAAGCCATAAACCCGGTTGGATTTATGGCTGAAAAGGTATTTATGTAGTGTAATGGTGGAGCCTAGCGGGATCGAACCGCTGACCTCCTGCGTGCAAGGCAGGCGCTCTCCCAGCTGAGCTAAGGCCCCATTTGGAGCGGAAGACGGGATTCGAACCCGCGACCCCAACCTTGGCAAGGTTGTATTCTACCACTGAACTACTTCCGCGTAATTTTATTATAATAGATAAACCCCCCTAAAAATAAAGGATTAAGTTCATTCTTAGGGGTCTTAACATGAGTGAGCCATGAAGGACTCGAACCTTCGACCCTCTGATTAAAAGTCAGATGCTCTACCGACTGAGCTAATGGCTCAAAAATGGCTGGGCTAGCTGGATTCGAACCAACGCATGACGGAGTCAAAGTCCGTTGCCTTACCGCTTGGCTATAGCCCAATGAAAAAATAAAAAGGACATTAGTAGCTTGTCCAATTTTAATATTTATTAAAATGGTGGAGGGGGACGGATTCGAACCGCCGAACCCTGAGGGAGCGGATTTACAGTCCGCCGCGTTTAGCCACTTCGCTACCCCTCCACATAAGTGCTTCTATACCTAGTTAGATGCTCAAAATCCCTTCGGGATTTATCGCATGCTTCCGCTGAAGTTATTCAAGGAAGTAAGAAGCATGGTGCCGGCAAGAGGACTTGAACCCCCAACCTACTGATTACAAGTCAGTTGCTCTACCAATTGAGCTACACCGGCATTAAGGAAAATCATTCATGAAAAATGGTGGAGGATGACGGGATCGAACCGCCGACCCTCTGCTTGTAAGGCAGATGCTCTCCCAGCTGAGCTAATCCTCCATAATTTAATTCGCTGATGTTTTTATCACTATCGCGAAAAAAACTTGGTGACCCCTACGGGATTCGAACCCGTGTTACCGCCGTGAAAGGGCGGTGTCTTAACCGCTTGACCAAGGGGCCATATAATAATATTTTCAGAGCTTCCAAGCGGGCTCGAACCGCTGACCTCTTCCTTACCATGGAAGTGCTCTACCTGCTGAGCTATGGAAGCATTTTGCTGCCAGCTCAAATGACTTTTGTCATTTAGAGATAATGGCTCCGCAGGTAGGATTCGAACCTACGACCGCTCGGTTAACAGCCGAGTGCTCTACCACTGAGCTACTGCGGAATAATGGTAATTTAACATAACTCTTGCAGATGATTCGGTTGCCTCATCTTAGAAGTTGTCCAAGATGAAATAGCATCATCGCCCGGCGGCGTCCTACTCTCACAGGGGGAAACCCCCAACTACCATCGGCGCTGAGAAGCTTAACTTCCGTGTTCGGTATGGGAACGGGTGTGACCTTCTCGCCATCGCCACCAGACAATTTTTAAGGACAATATTTATTATACTGTCTTTTATGCATTTTTCAAGAGGTAATTTGTTTTTGCTTTCGCAAAATTTTATTCCCTCAAAACTAGATAATGTGTAAGAAGAATAAGAAACGAGTAATCTAATGTCCAGTTTCGGCTCCTAGCCTCTCGAGATTGCTTCGGTCCATCCGCTGAAGTCAAAGAACGACTTCAACTGCTGGCCCTCCAGCACTAGTCAAGGCTGTACAGTCGCCTGCAA
>NZ_BAUW01000200.1 GCF_000517385.1 Mesobacillus boroniphilus JCM 21738
TTGGTCAGCCCCGACAAGCGCTGAAGCAGAAATATTTTCCACTACATTAAAAGGCAGAAGCATCTGCGCTTCTGCCTGAAAAAGTGTGATTTATTTTGCCAAACGCACGACATCACGAGCGATCATGACTTCCTCGTCTGTCGGGATGACCATTACTTTTACTGGAGAATGCGGGTAGCTGATGAATGCTTCTTCGCCGCGCACCTTGTTCAAAGCAGGATCCCAGTAGATGCCCATGAACTCAAGGCCCTGCAGGACACGTGCACGGATTGCCGAACTGTTTTCTCCAATACCAGCAGTAAAGATGATTGCGTCGACACCGCACATGCGTGCTGCATAAGAACCGATGTATTTATGGATTCTGTCCGCGAAAACTTTTAGTGCAAGCTCAGCACGTTTATTTCCTTTTTCTGCTTCGTCTTCGATGTCACGGAGGTCACTTGAGAAACCGGATACACCAAGCATACCGCTCTCTTTGTTCAGGACGCCCAATACTTCATCAGCAGTTTTATCTGTTTTTTCCATGATGTATGGAATCAATGCCGGGTCAATGTTACCTGAACGAGTTCCCATCGTCACACCTGCAAGCGGAGTGAATCCCATGGATGTATCGATAGATTTACCGCCTTCGATTGCCGCGATACTTGCACCATTTCCAAGGTGGCAGGAAATCAGGCGCAGGTGCTCGACAGGACGGCCAAGCATCTCTGCTGCACGCTGGGAAACATACTTGTGTGATGTACCATGGAAACCGTATTTACGGATTCCGTACTTTTTATAGTAGTCGTATGGAAGACTGTAAAGGAATGAGTTCTCAGGCATCGTCTGGTGGAAAGCTGTATCAAACACAGCAATCGCCGGAACATTCGGCAGTACCTGCTGGAATGCGCGGATACCAGTCAAGTTAGCTGGATTATGCAGTGGCGCAAGCTCTGAAAGCTCCTCGATTTTTTGTAAAACTTCTTCGGTAATCAATACAGAATCGCTGAATTCTTCACCGCCATGAACGACACGGTGGCCGATTCCTTCGATTTCATCAAGTGACTGGATGATTCCCAAAGACGTCAGTTTATCTAGAAGGATTTTTACAGCAACCTCATGATTCGGAATATCAGTAACTTCCTTATTTTTTTCTCCATTTACCGAGATCGTGAAGATAGAATCCTTAAGACCGATTCTTTCTACAATACCTTTTGTGATGACTTCTTCGCTTGGCATTTCGAACAATTGGAACTTAAGTGACGAACTGCCGGCATTGATTGCAATTATTTTAGACATTTTATACCGCTCCTCTTATATAACAACCTGATTAAAAATACAGTGAAATAGTACACCATTATTGTGTGCCACAGGCCGTAATTATATCTCTCATTTCCCCATTTAAACACTGTCTTTTTCACATTTCAAGCAAAGCTTTTCCAAACGGGAAATGAGTTTTTATTCAGATACTTCTAATGATTAGAAAAAACATTAGCATGTTTTATATACCTGAAACAAATAAGAAAAGCGCAAGCGCCTTGATCAGCCCCGACAAGCGTTGGAGGGCCGACCGGTGAAGTCGCTCTTTGACTTCATCGGGCGGATCGAAACGTCTCGAGGGGCTAGGCGCTGGAGCTGGATTAAGAAAACCTGGATAGTTATCCACACTGAAAATATTTTGTAATTTCCTCACTAGCGTTGCATAAAGAAAATTAATTATTGTCAACTCAGAAATATCAACTAGTTATTAACATTAATGTTAAATATAACCTTTAATATGTATAAAAAAAT
>NZ_BAUW01000199.1 GCF_000517385.1 Mesobacillus boroniphilus JCM 21738
TACTCCCTCTTGAAAGTAAGGTTTTTCTTTTATTTACTCTGTTTTTCTCTGTTTTTTAAAATATTTATTGTACATATTCTGGATCAGCTTTGACTCAATGTAAAGTGATTGGTGGATGAGGGCATACTTTAATAAACCCTCCTCCTTTTTTACCAGAAAAAGGGTATTCATTACTGTTATATGCGCTCATCGGATCCCACAAATTATCATGGTGGCACACCCTCCCATATCTCACGGCGTCAATGCGCACACATTCCTTCGTTCTGCCTATCCATGAAGCGGGGTCGGCTATGCTTTCTTGCGGGGTCAATGCCCAATAGTATAAAAACTTGCCGACTGCTCCGAGCTTCCTATGTCCAACTCTATCTTATTCTCAGATGAAACAGACCAAAAAATCTTAAATCAACAATTAAAAATCCTGTCGTTAGGCAGCCTTCAGTTCATTAAAGTGGGGGATATCCCGTAACATTTTTTCGGGACTGAAGCCCGTCTGCTTTCTGGCTACGGTAAACAAGATTCGGACTAATTTACAGCACAGTGCAATCAAAGACTGCTTCTTTTTCAGAGGATTGTCATTCCTCGTTGTAAAATACTGATGCAAGGCCTTAAATGCTGGATTTTGGGCGACCAGGGGCAGGATGACCTTATAAAGGAGTGAGCGCAATTTAGGACGCCCCCTTTTTGCGATGACAGTCCTTCCTTTCCATTTCCCTGATGTGGCTAGCCTTAGGTTCAACCCTGCCAGCTTGATGATCTGATCAGGGTGATCGTAGTTTTTAAGATTGCCCACTTCCGCCAGAAATGCGGCTACGGTCTTCTTTCCGACACCTTGGATCTCTGACATTTCCTGAACGCCAGGAATTCCTTCAAGTAGATTCTCGATGGATTCCCATACGTTAGACAATTCTTCTTTAAGAAGGTGATACTGTGCCAGTAACGATCTTAGCCTTAAACGCGCCATGTCCCTGCCATCCTTGATGCCAATCGAGGATCGAGCAACGTCCTTTAGCTGCCTGACTTTTTTGATCCCGACTCCCCGTTTGACACTCTCTCTGATTTCATCAAGGATCATGTCCTCCTGGCACTCAACCAACTCATCCGGGAAAAGCTCCATTCCGAGTACTCGAAGGGATGCCTGTCCTTCCCAACTGCTAAAAACCATTGTGTACTCAGGGAAGTACCGGTCAATCCATTGATGGACGCGTCCCTGTACACCCTGCAAATCCTTCATTAGCTGGTCGTGCAGGTTCATGCCTTCGCGCAGCTCGGCATAAACCCCTTTTGGCAGATTGGGCACGGCGTATCTGCCATTTTCAATTAGCCTGGATATGACCCTAGCGTCCTTTACGTCGTTTTTGGTAGGGGAGTTATCATCAAGTTCCTTGGACTTCTTGACATGTGCTGGATTCACCACAACCACCTTGATGTCCTGCTCATCGAGCCAATAAGCAAGTGGAAGCCAGTAATGCCCTGTTGGCTCCATACCAATGATTAAATCCACTTTCCCCTGTTTTTCTTTCAGAGTATTAATCCAGTCCATAAGGCTGGTGAACCCGTTATGGGTGTTTACAAAGGTAAGAGCCTTCCCAAATTGGATACCCCTGTAGTCCTGGGCCCTGGCAACATGCTTATATTTGGCAATGTCCACTCCGATAATTAAAGTATCCTCAGTCAATTGTAAAATCTTATCGTTTTGTTTATACTTCATGGTAGTCCTCCTTGGTTATTTTAGGGTCCTGTCGACTGGACACCTCGTATCATACCAAGGGGACTTTTTTTGTTCAAACTTCATTTTGCTTAAATACAGGAATGCTTTCTT
>NZ_BAUW01000198.1 GCF_000517385.1 Mesobacillus boroniphilus JCM 21738
AAATTTAAACTTTTTTATGAAGGCCACCAAGCGAAAGCGCGGTAGAAAAATCTGTGTCTATTTTCTTGACGTAGTATCACATTTTCTATATACTCTTCCGCAAGACAAAAATGCAAAAAGGATGATAGTGCTGTTAGGTAAGCATCTACCGTCTTCTCTTTTTTTCCATTTGTGAAATGTAAAAAGTACTTTCTCACTTCATTCGTTGTTAATTGATTTAAAGGAATAGTACACATGCTGAAGAACCGTTCTAAAAACCACCGATAGTTTCTTACTGTTCGTTCAGATTTGTTTTCAAGCTTTAAACTTAGCAAGTATTCATTCATGATTGACCTTGTCACTTCATCCTCAAGGTTACTCTTCCAGTAATCACTTGAATCATTCATTTGTTATCCTCTTTTCTATTTTTCTATTAATGGTACCTATAATATTCTTTAACTAAATTTTCTTTTTATATACATTTGTTAAGGATTTAAGGATTAATACTGTTATTGTCGTTCTTCAATGTCCAAGAACTTAATAGCGCTAATTGTCCAGAGACTGACGGATTCACTGTCCATTACTATGGGGAAGCAGTCAAAATTATGAAGACGCCGAACAAAAAGGAAGAGATCATGGATGTGCAGCCACTCCGTGATTATGACCAGATTACGGACATGAAATGGGCCCTGAAACGCTTCTGTGGGGAACGGGATTATATCTTGTTTTGGTGGGTATCAACACCGGTTTGAGGATCATCAGCGATCAATTGAAGCTGAAAGGTTAGGATTTCAAAAGAAAGAAGAAGTTTGTCATTAAAGAAGGTAAGACCGAAAAGGCAAGGACCATCCACCTGGAGAATATCTATGGTGAATTGAAGAATATATAAAAGACCTGATTGGAACTGAGTGGCTTTTTCCAAGCCGAAAAGATGATTACCTATCACCAAGGATTCAGGCATACAGGCCGCTGAATAAGGGTGCGCAGATGGTGGATATTACGGAGGGCATTGGAACCCATACCATGAGAAAGACCTTTGGGTATTGGCATTACAAGCAGTTCAGATATGTTGCAGAGCTTCAGATAATATTTCGCCATTACTGTCCTTAGATGACATTAAATTACATCTGTATAGCAAGCAAATAGATTTAAAGTAACCTAAAACTTCTTTTATTATAATTGTTCTGAAATCTTATTGTTTAAAGAATGCAAAAAGCCGAAATCCATTAAGGATGGATATTCGACTTTCTGCATATTGTAACAATTAAAGAATTTTAAATATAAGGATATTTCTAAGAGAATATATATAAATCTACTTCTATTTCTGCTGAAATATTATTAATGAAACCTAATACGTTTGATTCGAAATACATTGCAGGTACATTTTCTTCTTGGACATTTATTATGATGGTTAATAAATAATCAAGGTTTAATTCTTTCTTTAAAAAAATTTAATTCTTCACTTTTATTTTGAAGACTATATAAAATTTTTTTTATCTGTTCATTTATGTCTAAGGACTCCTCAAACCCCGAACTAATTGTCCAACACGTTTCTTTTCGTGCTAAGGTACGATTTTTATCGCGTCACCTTTACGATAAAATTCAGAAGGAATCAGTCTAAAACATTTGAAATCTCCTCTTCCTGAAAATAATCTCCGATTATATTAAATTCCACACAAATCTCTGTTCCAGCCATTTTATCAGAACCTCCCACTAAATATACGTACCCGTTGGAATTCCAGTTCCTTTACCACCTTTCTTATATATATATAACTGACCTGTCCTCTTATCTTTATAAATATCGTAATGAGCAATCTTTGCTTTTCTACCGATAAATTCTTTTTTTAGATCGTGAGCATTTATTCCTTTACGCTTTAAATG
>NZ_BAUW01000197.1 GCF_000517385.1 Mesobacillus boroniphilus JCM 21738
CATATAATTCAACTAAATTAAAGGCAGCGTAATAATGAGATGACAGAAAAAAACCTATCTTGAGCAAACTTCAAGACAGGCTAAAAATTAAAAATATCTCAAACATAATAGTCGTATGCTAGGATTTAGCAAGGCTAGGATATAGTATCTAAAATAGTTAGTATCGTTTTAAGGTTAATGTATTTAATCCATATCATTTTTCAACTGTTCTTTTAAAAACTCCCTTATAGAATCAGGTAAGTCTTCAATATAAAATTCGCCCCTTTTTAGTGATTTCACAACTTCATGCATACTTTCTAGACTAGATGCTCTTTTCTTCTTCTCTTCCTGTGTCATGTCCCGGTTTACGATGTGCATCTTTTTCCTTTGTTCTTCAGTTGGATATACAAACTCCAGTTCAAAATTGTTTTCCTTCACTCTTTTAAATTCTTCTATCAAACCCAGCATGTCTTTCCCATATCCAGTTACACGGACCCAGGCCTTACTTCTTGTTATAGCTGTAAAAAGAATATTTCTTTTTCTGGACAATTCGAGTCCTTTATAGCAGTTTTGGCCATCTACTACATATATCATGGCAGCTTCGTTTCCCTTAGCTCTATATATGCTTGTTATAGTTATGGAATCCCCCTGGTTAAATATATCGGGAGAGGTAGTGACTCCGGCTAAGTGAGAGTTTATACCTAAGTTGTGCAATTCCTGGCGAATAGGAAAAGTAGCAGATTTTGTAGTCAAAGGATCAGTATGAATGACCATGATATCTTGGTATTCAAGTTCATCTTCTTCTAGGTTTTTCTTTATTTGTAGTGCAATCCATTTGGCTTGCTCCTGTTCGCTTTTGAAGCAATTAAATTGAATGATATCATCAATATGTGAATGCGATTCTAAAAATATTGGACTATTTTCATCAGTTCTACCCAATTTTACATGGCTTCCTTCTTCTAGTTCACCATCTACTAGGGTATATCCAATATCCTTCCACAAAGATGACCTATCAAACATTTGAATTAATCCCTTATCATAATAAATTCCGAAACCCAAAGAATGTGCAGTTGCTAAGATAGGTCTAGAGTTACGATAGCAATTTTGTAATATAATGTCTTGCTTAGGTTTTTTATCCTCATTTTTTAAAAGTACCTTAGGTTTTCCATTACCATCTAACCCGAAAATATTTTCAGGTGAATCCATCGACATCCTGCTCAAACTTTGTAGCTCATCATAAGCATAAATCAATCTTTTTGGTGCTTTCAGAATGTTATAGCAGAGTTGTAAAAAACTCTTGGAGAAGTCCTGAGCTTCATCGATTAAGATAACATCATACATTTCCTGAAACTCCGTAATTTCATCTAGAGCCTTTTTACAAACCGCCTCGAAATCTGTCTGACCTGGTTGGGCGAGGGAAGATGCTTTTGAAAGTGGCAAGAATTCTATATCATGGGTATTACAAATATCATAATAGATTCCCGGAGTATTGGAGTTACCCCATGCATGCACAATTTTTATTTTTCTCCAATCTGGTTCCTCACGTGTGTGTTCATAAATGAATCTGGTGATTAAGTCTATAAATTGATTTTTGAGTGAACGTGTATTAAATGTTACTGCAATCTCCCAATCCGGATTATTTGAATGAAGATAAGCTACCTTTAACGCCAAGATAATTGTCTTACCTGACCCAGCTAGGCCCCTAAGACGTTGTACACCATCAACAGTTTCTATAACAGCCTGACTTTGATTGCTATCAAGGTTAGCTATGGATTCTTCAAGCTTTATCAATTTACCTCCTTTAGAATCAACAGTTTTTACTTTTTCACGCTTAGGTCTTGACTTAATAGTAGTTATCATTTGAACATCTTCTACTAGTTTATTGAAG
>NZ_BAUW01000196.1 GCF_000517385.1 Mesobacillus boroniphilus JCM 21738
GGGGAATTTTATATTTAGATGCAATTTTACTAAGGTTGTCTCCTTTTATAACTTTGTAGGTTACTGGTTTTATAGTCGATGTTCCAACAGGTTTTACAACCTTGGGAGCAGGGAAAGAAGAAAGGGAAGCAGAAACCTTCAAGTTCTGATTTGCATAAATTATATCAGAGGCCATGTTATTCAGTTTCTTTAGTTCAGATACAGTTGTGTTATGCTTTCTTGCAATCAGGGAAAGATTGTCTCCTTTTTGCACGACATAAGTATTTGCAGAGACATTCACAGCCATTACAGAAGAGAGGATTGCTGCTGTTGCGATCGAGGTAACTTTTTTCTTCAAATTTTTCACAGCTCCTAGTCTTATAATATGACAATATTTTATCATATTAAAAACAAGATTATGACAAAAAATTACCAAATTATGAAAAAATGACAAAAGGCATTTACAAGAATGGTAGTATAATTACAATTGAGTAAGGATGCTTATGGCTTGCTCAATTAATAGGAGGATACACAAACGTGGATTCACAACTAAGGCTACAAGACTTTGACCAACAATTTGTTTTGAATTTAATAAGGAGCACGTATGATAAAGGAAACCATGATCAAAAGTTGACGCTCAAAGAATTAATGGCTGACATCGAAGTACAGTTGAAAAAGGCAATGAAAGAATAGAGGAAACAGAGGCTTCTCCCCTGTATATAGGAAGAAGCCTCTGTTTTTATTTTAGGTCCAATGAATCAAATCTGGAAATCCCTTAAATTTCCTGATGTTTTTCTATTAACTTCCTATTATGATGAAGTTAATCTGGTAACAGAGGAGATTTTTGGTTTAGATAACATTATAGGAAAAGGTGGAAGAACGTAGTGGGTAAATTGATTAAGAAAGCGGTTAAAGTAACAGCAGCGGCAACAATTGGCCTTTCTGCTTATGCAGCAGTAAACCCTATTCAGTCAGAGGCAGCAACAACAGCTGAAAGTCTTGTCTTAAAAGCAGAGTCTCATAAAGTCCCAATGATTAGGGCTACCTCTGTTGATTACAATGCAGACGCGGTAACTCAGCCATGGACCATCTATAACAACGCAAAGAAGGATTATGCAGCAGCTAAAGCGGCTGTCAACAAAACTTCAGGAACCCAAAGGCAAGTACTAAGCGCAAGGCTTGACACGGTTAAGCTATGGATTGATCGCACTGCTGCCTATATCGACGCCATTTCCTCTGGAAAAAAATTAACCGCTCTCCAAAATACTTTGGAGACTCACCTTGATAATGGAGATATGCCTCAAGCAGTCCTGGAATATCATAAGCTATCTTATGAAATTAAGAAGCAAGCGATCATATTGTACCGTGTTTATGGAAAATCCACTCGTGAGGCTATCCTAGCGGAATATAAGTTACCTGCAGAAGCAGCGAAAAGAGAAGCACTGTATCCAGTCAGCATTCAAATTGAATTAGGAAGATTGGAAGCAGCTCTGGAAAAAGAAGATTTTGAAACAGCAGAAACACACGTATTGAATATTGAAAACTGGCTGTACGAAGTCGATGGTGAATTATATGATGTTCTGGAATCTGCATTCCTTGACCTGTTAATGGCATATGCCCCAACAATTGAAGAGATTGCCCTTGTCGAAGGATTTGAATTTACAATTGAAGATCCAGAGGCAAATGCTAAGGATGTATTCCTGTTTCTTGATGGAGAAGGGAACGCCCTTGACCTTGATCCAACCGAGTACGGCTTGGTCATTGAAGATGATAAAGGATATTTCAATCCGGACGGAACGTTAACAAGAGCATTTGCAGCTACAGGATTAACTAATGAAGGAACAGTCACGGTGAAGCTCGTGGATATTGCTCTTGATGAAGTTTTATTTGAAGAAGCTATTCAGGTTGTAAAAGCAAATTAAATAA
>NZ_BAUW01000195.1 GCF_000517385.1 Mesobacillus boroniphilus JCM 21738
ATCCGTACGTGCGGGTCATCGCATACGGCTCCTCCATGTTATCCCCTCTGGGGATGCAGTTCTTTGTAGATGTCAACGAGAAAGACAAGCTTTTGTTCACGAAACCATTTGTTAGGTAATGCCGTGTGTACGGGTTCTGTATTTGAACTTCTCCACCTATTCATCCTAAGTTTTGGAAGTTCACCTTTCCATTTTCTTTTACGGAGCTCCTTATGGAGCTTGTTAATATTTCTCCAGCTCCTAAGTTTTATCATTCTTAACCTTCTTCTAATCCAGCCATCCAGCGAACTGAATAAGCTTGCTGAGAAGCCAATGCCGAAATATCTCCCCCAACCTCTGATGATTGGATTCAGCTTATGTTTTATGAACTCCTCCATGTTGACGGTGAGGTTCTTCCTGGTTACTTCTCTTACTCTTTCTTTAAACTTCTTCACTGCTTTATCGGAGGGTGTGTGGAAATACCCTTTGTTAAACGTATATCCAAGAAAAGTAAACGGCTCTCGTGTGTTATCCACTATCCTCGTTTTCTCCGGATGTACTTTTCAAACTCAGTTCCTCTTCTAACAACTTTTTGACAGTTGCCAGAACCCTTTCGGCTCCCTTCCTTGATTTACAACAGATGACGAAGTCGTCCGCATAACGAGTCAACCGATGACCTCTTGAAGTCATCAACTCATCAAGTGGATGAAGATAAATATTGGCGAGAAGGGGACTGATGACTCCGCCTTGAGGACTGCCATGCTTGCTTTCATGCATTACTCCATCCTCCAAAATTCCTGATTGAAGAAATTGTAGTATTAGAGAGATTACACTTCTGTCAACCATTTCTTCCCTAATAAGCTGGATCAGTTTTTCGTGCGGAATGGTATCGAAGTAAGTTTTAATATCGTCATCAATGACAAAGGTATACCCTTCCATCAAATCCTTACGGATATTTTCGATTGCCATATGTGCACTTCGATTAGGACGAAAACCATAGCTACAGTCTAGAAATTTCTTCTCAAAAATAGGTTCAAGCTTCCGTTTGACAGCGGCTTGCACTACTCTATCGCTCACTGTCGGTATTCCTAACGGTCTTTGTGTTCCATCAGCTTTTGGTATATAAACTCTTCTGACTGGTCTTGCCCGGTATGACTTATCCTTCAAGGACCTTTGGAGCACTCTTAAGTTGTGTTCCAATTCTAAGTTAAATTCCTTTATAGTGACATTGTCTACACCATGTGAACCACGGTTCTTTTTTACATCTTGAAACGCAAGTTCTAGATTCTGAAAAGACCAGATTTTGTCCATGAGACTATACCATTTTCTTTTCTTGCTAATTTCCTGACCTGCATGCAAGTCCTGCTTTCCTCTAACTTCTTCCATGTATTCGTATCATTCCTATTCTTTCTGACCATCTGAATAGATGTCCTCACTGGATGGCCATTGAGTTAGTACTCCGCCCTAAACAACCTACTTTCTTTTCGGTCCCGATTCTACGGCTGTTTTGCCTCCTCGGTTCTCTGTTTAGTACATGTAGAGCCCAGAAGCGCTTGTTACTTGTCTTTCATGGACAGACGGGCTTCGCATCAAATCACTGCCTTTTGGGTCAATGTTCACCTTGCCAACAACGTGACAAGTCACTTACCTTTATGGCTTTTCCAGTAAGCTTATTCACTACTATCCCCTGCTCTGACTTCTCACCTTCCGTAACACATTTCTAGTCCATCCGGGTTTTGAAATGTGCTTACCAAATTTGGAGAAGATGAGATCTCCTTGGGTTACGTCAATTCTCTTTCCCCCGAAACCAGTCCTCATAACTAATAGAATAAGTTGTGGAAATTGGGCTTTCCTTTCTTTTGCAAGGTTCCCCAATCCTACCAGCCAACATGGTAATGCCATCTGTTCCGGGGTTTGCCTTTGAGTCCTCCGCACGGAACTTCGCAGTACCCGCACTACCCATCAGCTATGCACTTCCGCCACATCGGCGTGC
>NZ_BAUW01000194.1 GCF_000517385.1 Mesobacillus boroniphilus JCM 21738
GGACTGAAAATCCTTGTGTCGGCGGTTCGATTCCGTCCTGAGCCATTAAAAAAGGGAGCGTGTCATATGACATGCTCTCTTTTTTGTTACATTTATGTAACATAACGATAAACTTCCTATTTTTAACATGTTTATGTTGCTATTAACAACATTGTTCAATATTAATGATCCAAAAGTAGGAGAATAGCTTGATATTACTAGGTTTTCCGCTCATTTTTAAAGAAGAGGACAGGAAAATGTTCTGATATTAAATTCCATTAAACTGACAAATATCGTAATAAAATGTCAGCTATTATACATTTTTGTTACATAATGAAGACTAGTCTTCCTAACGATACATTATATGGTAAAGTATAAAGGTACAATTATCAGATAATAGTTATTTAGAACTAGACTAATAGTGTTTGACCGTTGTAGGAGGATCAGGATGAATAATTTAAAACATAGGCTGTCCAATCTTGCCGGCAAAACATCTAGAGAGATGAAGCCAGCAATAAAAAAGTCAATCATGGCTGCGGTAACAGTAGCTGCATTGTCTTTCGGTGCAGGAAATGCTGCACTTGCGGCGGATTCTGAAATAACAACCATGTATCATGTTTATGTAAACAATAAATTTGTAGGAACCGTAACAGATAAATCGCAAGTAGAACAACTCGTAGAAGATAAGTTGACATCCGTCAAGAAGGAATATGCGGATCTCGATGTTGAGCTTGCGTTAGACGTATCTTTTATTCCTGAGCAGGTGTTCAGCTCAGCTGCCAATGTAAATACAAGTGAAGTATTAAATGTACTTAAAGATGAGATGGCTGTCCAGGCTGAAGCGTCGGCCTAGTAATCGGTGATAAGCATGTTGCTTATGTAAAAGATCAAGAAGCAGCAAATGAAGTCCTAAGGACACTAATGCTCGAACACGTTACTGAAGAAGAATTAGCCGAGGTGGAGAGTAGAAAAGAATCTCCTAATCTACCAGTACCCGAAGTGAAAGATAATGAAACTCGTATATTAGACGTTAAACTCACAAAAGAAGTTTCACAATCAGAAGAAAAAGTTGATCCTCAAGAAGTGCTTTCAGTACAGGAAGCTGTCCAGCTCCTGAAAAAGGGTACTCTAGAAGAAAAGAAATATCAGGTTAAAGAAGGGGATGTATTGGGGAGCATCGCAAATGCTCACAATCTGACGCTTGCTGAATTGCTTATCTTAAACGAAGGTCTTACTGAAGACGCTGTCCTAAAACCAGGCCGGGAATTGAATGTAACAGTCTTAAGACCTTTTGTTGAGGTCGTAGTCGATCGCCAGGTTTATGCTGAGGAAGAAATGGCTTACGAAAAGGAAGTCATTGAAGACTCTAACATGTTCAAGGGCGATACGAAAACGAAACAGGAAGGCCAGGTTGGTATGAAGGGCGTCACCTCCTCACTGACTGAACAAAATGGAAGGGTGATCAAAAAGGAAGTCATCAAAGAAACTGTACTTAAAGAACCTGTTAAGGAAATTATCGTCAAAGGAACAAAAATGGTTCCTTCACGCGGAGATGGTACTTTCGTGTGGCCGACAAACGGCGGATATGTATCCAGCCGCCAGGGATACCGCTGGAGCAGGATGCATAAAGGAATTGATATCGCTAGGCCGAGCAATTATACAATCAAAGCTGCTGATAATGGGAATGTAGTATATGCTGGCAACAAGGGCGATGGATATGGCAATAAAATCATTATCGACCACAATAACGGCTACCGCACAATGTATGCACACCTTGCTTCTATTTCAGTAAGCGTTGGCCAGACAGTTTCCCGTGGTTCAAGTATTGGTATCATGGGGAGAACAGGTAATTCAACTGGAATCCATCTTCATTTTGAAGTATATCAAAATGGCAAGATTATCGATCCACTTTCTAAACTAAATTGAAAGTGAATACATTCCAAAAAAAGTCTCTAGTCAAAACTAGAGACTTTTTTCATTTAATAGGAAATTATTGGAAATTATAAAAT
>NZ_BAUW01000193.1 GCF_000517385.1 Mesobacillus boroniphilus JCM 21738
CGCCAGTGTACTTTTGTATTGAACGTGGGTTCCCAAATGGTGAAACTCTACCGTTTGTTTGAGGACACTGGTTTTTTTATTTCTTTTTTTGCTTTAAAATAGAAGTGTGCAGTGACCTTTATAGTGATTCCGACTTACTGGAATGGGGCTAATATTTAGACCTCTAATATTGATGTGGGGCACTCCACTTACACAAGTACACGGCACTGCACTCCAATTTAATTACTCAAATCCATTCCTGTATTTTTTACAGGATTTTTTGTTTTTAAGGAGGAATTTTGAAGGTTTATGTCGTAATTTATTTTTTGTTTAAGAGACTATATTGAAGAAAAACAAAAACAATATATAGCAGTTGAAACTCTACCGTTGATTGGAGCTAGGAAACTAGACTCTTGTGTTAAATATGAGATTTAATATCTGGCGATATAATCCTGACATACTACATTGGGCGTAAAGCTCTCACAGAAACTTGGATAGTCAGATATGTCATACTGCGGCTAGGAGGAGAAATGATGAACACTACCATTACTCCATTTAGTTATGGAAACGACACGCATAACAATCAAGGACAGCGTAAGTTTTATCAGTTTTATGTCGGCATTGATATTGGAGCGAGCTTTCACGTTGCATCCTGTATTCCGTTTGATGCATTCTTGGATCCTAAAGGCATTGCCTGGAAACGGACGAAGACAATGAAATTCAACTCCGATAGTGCTGGTATAGCTGAGTTTTTAGATGCTTTAGGAAAAATTGAAGAGCAGTTCTCTCTTACCCCAAAAGACTTTTTAATCCTTTTGGAACCAACAGGAGGGCACTATTCATATCTGGTACAGCAAGTTTTACTAAATAAAGGTTATGACCTATTTCAAGTTGAGAATAGTGCAGTAAGTGAATTTCGCCAAAAAAACTTAGGCATCTCTGAAAAAACGGACTCAATGGATGCCAAAGTAATGGCATATATGGGGTGGCATAAACAACTACATCCCCATATGCAAGGTGTAACACTTATAAGACCTCAATCTGTTCTTCAATCCTTATTTAGGACTGTGATGAGGGACAGATGGTATTTAAACGTACAACTAACTCGTCGAAAGAATCAGGTTCAACAGCTTTTAAAAGTCACTCATCCTGATTTAAATAAAGCATTTAAGAGCCTATCTAGCATCTCTGTATTGAAATTAGTCTTAGAGTACCCTACGGGTCTACATATGAAAGAAGCGACAGCAGAAGAGATGTATAATGTTTTATTGAAAGCTGGTGCAAAAAGTGTAGCTAAACAAGCAGCGAACACATTGGCTAAAGTAATGCCCAATACCATCGCAGTTCCAGCTGAACATCTTGTAGAAAGGCAAAAATGGGTTATAGAAGAAGCCTTGAGACTCGAAAAAAGCCTCAAGCTTATTGACCAAGAGATTCATAAACTTTTATGGGGAGACCCTGACAAAGGAATAGACCCTCACCCTTATACAGAAATTTTATTGTCCCTTCCATTTGTGAGTGAAAACATCGCTTGTACTTTGATTGGTGTCATAGGAGACGTTGAACGATTTAGTACATACAAAGAGTTCAAGAAATATCTCGGTGTATCTGCGGAAAACAAGCAGTCAGGAACATCAGTAAATGGCACAAGACAGACATACAGCGGTGTTAGAGATGCCAGAAGAGTCCTATATCAAATCGCCTTAATAATTTTGGCGAACGGACAAAAACAGCCTACCGTCTTTAAAGCATACTATGACCGTAAGGTAGCCGAAGGAATGAACAAGAAAAAAGCAATAGGACATTTATGCGGTAAGATAGCGGCCCTTATTTATACAGTCTTGAAAAACAGCGTGATATACGATCCAGTCACTCACGCTAAAGCCTGTGGAGTGGCTTTCGACAATCTATATATTAAAAATAACAAAAATAAACCAAAGCAAATTAATCAAAAAAATGATTAAAAGTTATAAAACCCTAAGTACTTTAAAAGGAGTGAAAATCACCTATTATTTGTTAAATTTTAGGTGATTTCTCCTCTTTAAAAATGAT
Organism: Mesobacillus boroniphilus JCM 21738; assembly: GCF_000517385.1. Lineage (GTDB taxonomy): Bacteria > Bacillota > Bacilli > Bacillales > Cytobacillaceae > Mesobacillus > Mesobacillus boroniphilus. The sequence goes on from NZ_BAUW01000193.1 coordinate 2,032, forward strand.
TCTTGATTTTTCAAAGCACTACACTACATT
>NZ_BAUW01000192.1 GCF_000517385.1 Mesobacillus boroniphilus JCM 21738
ACACAAAAGAACAGCTGTAATGGCTGTTCTTTTTTGTTTGCAGATTTATAAACGATGCCGGAAATAGTGCAGCAACTGATAATATGCGGAATGGATTCGGACAGATTTGGTGGACAAGCTTAAAAAGCTCTCAGAAAAAGAGTCAACTTCAGACAGGTTTGGGGAAAGAGCAGGAAAAGTTGTCCGAACCTAGTGCAACTTCAGACAGGTTTAGAGGAAAAGAGGAGAAAGCTGTCCGAGGGAAAAGCGCAAAAAGCTGTCAGAAGTAAGAGCAACTTCAGACAAGTTTAGATGAAAAGCCCAAAAAGCTGTCAGAAGAAGGAGCAACTTCAGACAAGTTTGGAGAAAAAGTACAAAAAGCTGTCAGAAGAAGGAGCAACTTCGGACAAGTTTTGAGAAAAATACAAAAAGCTGTCAGAAGTAGAGTCCAATTTGTACAAGTAATTGCTTGTCACCCATAAACTCCTGTTGCGTTGATCCAAGAAGGATTAACGCCTTTTTTTGCTGTTAACAAACCATGGACACTAAATGGACCTGAGATTTTTTTGAGCAGAAATAACATAGTTTAATATTTTTTTTACCAAAATTTAAACAATATCCAAAAATTAATAGTCTAGATATAATATTCTGGACTATCCGGATAGTACATGCATCGAGAGAGGAAGAAAAAATAGAATATGTCTTCATCAATATCAAAACGAAAATACATTCAGTTTTGAATTGAAGGTTAAAGGCGTTTCACCTCAGAAAGAAAAAAATGGCACGATCGTCTTCAAAGATTCAAAAGGAAAAACAGTTTGGTTCTTTGAAAATCCTTATATGACGGATGCAAAAGGCAATTACTCCGAAAAAGTATCCCTGAACCTTCGCGAAGAAAACGGGAAGACTTTTGTCGATGTGGTGGCCGATCAGGTATTTTTGAAAAATCCTGAGACGCAATACCCAGTAACGATTGATCCGACCATCGACAGCTGGAATGTATTGAGAGACAACTTTGTCGCAAGCAGTTTCCCTGATTCAGTATTTCCCAGCAATACGTATATGCATACGGGCTACAACAGTTATTTTGGCACTACGCGCGCCCTTTTACGTTTCTATCTTCCTGCTTTGCCAAGCGACAGCGTGATTGACAGTGCCACATTTAACGCTTATCAAACCAGAAATGACGGACAACAGGTTTCTGTAGACTTACACCGGGTATCATCCGATTGGCCGTCATCAGCCACCTGGAATTCGCAGCCAAGTACTGCAACCACAAAGGAATCCACAGTGACAAGCAATACTTATAATGCATACTGGAGCTGGGATATTACGTCCTTGGCAAAAGACTGGTATAACGGTGTTCAGGCAAACTACGGTATGATGCTGAAACAGCAGAACGAAACCACTTCTCCTTATCGTACATTTACCTCTGTCAATAACGGAATCAACACCCCACGCTTAACGGTGAATTACCGGGTGGAAGCAATCGGGCTTGAGTCATTCTGGACAAATACAGAAGAGGGAGTCAATCCCGCAAACGGAAACCTTGTCTATCGGGAAACGGATGTGCAAATTCCAGGCCGTGGACCAGAAGTCAGCCTTACTAGAACATTTAACAGCCGGAAATCTTCTTTTAAAGGGCTGTTTGGTTATGGCTGGATTTCAAATCTGGAACAAACGCTTGTTGATTCAGGCAGCGGACCGATCACTTTAATCGATGAGGATAATACCCGCCATATTTTCGGAGAAAAAGTGGGCGGAGGTTATGAAGCCGCAGGCGGCGTCTACCTCGATCTGGTTAAAAATACTGATGGAACCTACACCATCACAGCAACAGACGGAACCAAAACAAACTTCAATACAAGTGGGAAAATCAGCTCGATCACAGACACCAATGGAAATACAATAACATTTGTCTATGATGCATCTGGCAAATTAACAAAAATTCAGGATGCATCCGGACGGGCAACCAGCATTTCCTCCTTGGACAAACGGGTATGTATCCAGTGTGACAGACCCGGCTGGCAGGATAACTTCCTACAGTTATGACGCGTCTGGCAATATGACTAACGTCACCAATCCAGAGGGCAAGGTT
>NZ_BAUW01000191.1 GCF_000517385.1 Mesobacillus boroniphilus JCM 21738
AAATTTAGAATATGTGCGTGATGGATGACGCGATCGACGAGTGCTGCTGTTAGCCGGGGATCACTGAACACGCGATTCCATTGGCTGAATTCCAAGTTCGATGTGATGATGAGACTCGTTTGCTCATACCAGTCCGAAATGAGCTGGAAGAGGAGCTCCGCTCCTTCTTTGCTAAAAGGAACGTAACCCATCTCATCCAAGATGACCAAGTCCACTTTTTTTAATCGATTCCGGAATTGTCCCCATCGTCCTTCTGCCCACGCTTTTTCTAAGGCTTCTGCGAGATCTGAAACCCGATAGAACCGCACCTCAAAACCCTTTCGGCACGCTTCATGACCCAGCGCAGTTGCCAGGTGCGTTTTGCCAAGTCCAGTGGATCCGGTGAAGATCAGGTTTTCTTTTCGTTCGATGAAGTGAAGCTTAACGAGTTCTTCTGAATCGAGCTGATGCGGGAAATGAATTTTTTCGCTCCACTCAAAAGACGGAAGCGTCTTTTCCTGCAAGAACTTCGCTTTCTTGATCAGCCGTGCTGCTTTCGCTTCTTCCCGCAACTCCAGCTCCTTATTCAGAAGCGCTTCCACAAATTGAGCGGAATTTTCAAAGGCGATTGATCCGTAAATGTCGGCGACATGCGCCAGCCGCAGGCTCTTACACATCTGTTTCAATTCAGCCGTCATCCTACCTCACCTCCAGCGTCGGCGGGGGATTGGAGCTGATCGTAAATCGACCAGTCCACATCGAACGGATGGTCTGCCGGCTCTTTCATCTCCTCGGTCTGTTCACTTAACAGCTCATAGAACCGTTCACTGATTTCTTCCATGTCATGCAGGACAAGTGTGGCAATGAGCCATCTCAAGCGCTCTTTGCGAATGGCGAGATCCGTTATCGCCAGGTATTCCCGGATACGTCCCGGCAAATAAGGGGCAAAACGGGAGTAGGGAACAGCGCGCGGCTTACTGACCCAAGCGCGTAAAATGCCATCCCAAGGAATCTTCCGATTCCGATGCATGTAGGGACGAAAATCATCATACAGTATCTCTCCGTGAGGAGAGACAACTTTGAACCGGTCCCAGTATTTGATGATGGACAGCTGTGAAAAATTAGCGCCTTTCGGTATGTAAATGCCCACCTGATCCAAGAGGATCTCGCCATACTTGTTCGCTTTCGCCTTCTCTTCCTTGAACACGGGGTACTCTTCTTCAGGTAATGCGAGAAGGTACTGGGACTCCTCTTCCAACAGGTCTTTGATTGGCACCTGTTTCTTGTAATGAGTTCGTTCCCGGTCTTTTTCCAAGTGGTCTTTAAGCAAATCCGTCAGGTGATCCAGGTTTTCGATGACTGGTGCCGGCGTAATAAAATTGTAGCGGACGTAACCCACTTTGTTTTCTACATTTCCTTTTTCGTAGCCGGCAGCCGGATTGCACGCCTGCGGCTCAAATCCGTAGTGATTGGCGAAGCGGAGGAACTCATCTGTAAAGACGGCCTCTTCATGACGGCCACGTGGCCGGATGACTGCGGCTTTCAGGTTATCAATGCGAATTTTTCTTGGGACTTCTCCCAATTGATTGAAAATCATCTTCATTCCTTGTAGGAAACATTCCTGGTTCTCGCCTGGCAACGGTATTGCATAAGCGGCGTTACTGAAAGGAAGTGACAAGACGAGTGCGTGAACATCCACATATTTGCCTTCTTTCACCGCCTCCATTAAACCGAAATCCAACTGCGCTTCACCCGGCGGGTGTTCCAGCCGTTCCGCGTTCTTGTCCTGTGTCTCTTCTTCCAGATCCTCACGGCCTTCACGCCATTCTTTGATAAAATAGCAGACGGTTCGGTAGGAGCCTGGAAACTCCATGGCTTTCAAATCCTGAAACATCTTTTTATTGGTCCGGCGCTGTTTTTTCTTCAGCTTTTCATCTTCCCATAGCCAATCGGCTACAATCTCGCCCCATTGCTCCTCATGCATCATGCCTTCTTTTTTAACTACCTTCTCCTCCGGCAGATCCTCGCCATCGGCATACTTTTTCGCTGTGCGCCAGTTGATTCCCAGCATTTTATGGATTGCATTGATAGATAATGATTTCTGATTCCGCAAAACTTTGATACAATTTACTTCAGACATTGTCAGCATTCCTTTCAACCTCCACCTTATTGATTCGACACCAATTAGGGTAGAGAAATTTTGGAAGACTGGCAAGTCTTTTTTTGTGCCTTCGTACAGTGCAGCGTTATGTAATTTTTCGTTTCATAACTCTGTACTTCTATATTGCACTACAC
>NZ_BAUW01000190.1 GCF_000517385.1 Mesobacillus boroniphilus JCM 21738
GGACACCATATGTATTCTAGAAATTCATTTTATGTATTTACAAATCAGCGAGTCTAAAGAAAGTAACTTTGTTATCAGAGATTGAGCATTTTTCCAGACTCCTTCTATGATTTGCTATCTCACCTGCACTATAGTAACTCACATACCAGCGTGTATTTTTATGACACAGATTGGTCGTTATCTCTTGAATATATGGTAAATCAACATCCGACAAGCTATGTCCCATAATAATAATCTCATTATATTTATCAGGTGAGGTAAAAAAAGCCTGACTCTTTGCAATCACAGAAGCTGTTGACTTGTGTGTAGTTACATAATACTGCGTAATTAAATCATACGCTTCATCAAGCCTAACATCACCATAACCCAAATCTAAATTACTTGGTGGCTTTCCTACAGCATGACCAAGAATGATTTCAGAACGTTCATGAACAACTCTATTGTGAATATGAAGAACCTTCTCATCATCAATTCCATACAAGTTTTGTAAAGTTGGTGTATAGTTAAAATTCAAGTAATAAGAATCCTTAACCTCGGTAAAACACTTAGCAATCCCTTCACTCATTTTAGTTGGCACTTCAATACTGCATATCCATTTAACAAATTGTGATATTAACCCATAGCTCATATTCGAAGTATCTTGTTCGATAAGGTACTGAAATTCATGATGATAACTGTCACTCCAATTGTCATCTGCATATGAGACTAGACTGTCAGAGTAATAATCATACATTAGTTCAACATCGATATTTGCCAGATTTGCTTCAAAATCCGACCATAAATCCTCTTGGAACATATTGAACGACTCCATCGTTCTTAATATTTCTGTCTCAGTTACCGAGAGATAATCCCTAAAATTCCAATAACTTGTTTTCATTCCATGGTGAAGATCAAAACCATTTCCAATAATAAAAAGTCTTTTCATAATCTACCTACTTTTCACATGTTAGTCCTCAAAACAATAGCTATCCCAGTTTAAATGCGCATAATCCCCCACATTTTTTATGTATCTCTCCTCATGTTTTATGGCTCATTTCAATATAAATACATACTGATTTTAATCACTTAAGGTTTAACATTAGGTTTTTAAAAGTAGGATGGTCACTCCATTGTAAAACCTTAAAAACAACAGTTTCCCCTTGATTTTTTGTTAAGTCAAAGGTAATAGATAGGTCTTTCTCCAATAATTCAAAACACTTTTTTTATCTGCTCACTTGGTTTTCCATCTTCATAATGCAATGATTGATTCCTAGCTATGTGGATAACTTTACTTAGTGCCTGGGTCCCAACTAACTGAGAAGATGGCCAAAGTGAAGGATCCCCATAAGCATATGACAGTCCTTGTTTCCTACTTGTAAAATCGATCCAGATAATTGATTGACACTTTCTTTCTGGATATCTAATTTTCCCTTAATAGCTTTAGCTTCTAGGCTGTCACTGTACCCCTTTGCTTTCATTCCATGGAAATGGTCGATATAACCATAAGGTAAGTTATCATCTGGATCCAAATCTCCTAGAGAAAGGTGCTGTTCGGCAACAAATAGATTACGAATTGCCTCACTTAACTGTTGATTGGTTTTTGTAATTTCTAATTTATAGTGTTGTATACTGTCGTAATAACTTCGTAATGCGAAATCAACACTTTCTAAGTAATCAATCATTTTCAAAACCAGTTTCCCCTTAGCTTAAATAGTTATAATTACCATTCAGTTTTGTTTATATCATTTATCCAATTATCCTTCTTACACTGCTTCTATAGTTCAATAAGGAATTCAACAAAAAAGGTGCTTAATCCTTCCTGGATCAACGCACCAATTAGTTAAACAAGATTTGTACTATTCAGGTAACGACTCGATAACCCCATTTTAAAACGAATCGTGGAAAATCCTCATTTGGCTTTTTGACTTGATATAAAAGATGAAAAGCTCTTGTAATAATTTCTATTGGATATTCCTTAATGTAGTAACCACTTCCAGTTTTCCCGCAAGTTTTGCATAATTCATAATAAGAGCTTGACTTTGCAAGTTCTGAACAGTTCTCTATGATATTGTTCATAATTTTACATCGCTTATCATATTCGTCATCAGAAATAATTGTTTCATTTAGTTTATAGTACAGGAACGAATGAACGAGAAAATTTCTCTGGTAGCGATGAAGCGTATTTAATGGTGTTTCGTGCTTTAAGATAAATTTGTGTATGTCCATTTGTACTCCTATTTATCTTTCTTAAAATTGAGAGCAGCCTTTTCTACCAATAGTCAGTTCTACCTCATATTCCAAAATCCTTCCTCCGCATAA
>NZ_BAUW01000189.1 GCF_000517385.1 Mesobacillus boroniphilus JCM 21738
TCATTTCTGTCCGTCATGACATTGAATCATCCAAATCCTTATTACAAAAAATAGCAACCGGCCCCACCTTCGCCGGTTGCTGTGATAGCCACACTTGCTATCCTGCCTAGTATTTATTTTAAAAGAGTATAATATAGTTCGTTGCCTCATTTTGTTAAGACTTTTTTAACTTATGTTAAAGCAGATAGAAGTGGGCACATACCAATAAGAAATTTATGATGACTTTTTTAACCATCGCCAACACTCCTTAATTGTGAGTTCCCTTACATTTATACTTTAACACAATATTGTAAATCTGAATTAAAAGAAATACGGCTATTTTGTAAACTTTTTACCGTATTTTCTATTAATATGTAGGTAAGTTAGAGTCTACCAACCTTAAAGCTGCAGCCAGGTCCACGTCCTCTTTCAAATGCTGAGGGGACCAGGGGATATAAATATGAGGTTCTACCCCTACTCCTGTCATGCCCCGGCCACTATCAATCCTGGACAGCCGTGATGTCGGATACCATAGTTCAAAACCCTCATCCCAGCGCTGGATCGCCAGGTTGGCATAATCATTCAATCCTGCTGTGGGTCGTCCAATAACCGTAACTTTGCTCGACATCTTGCAATTCTCGATAAACGAGTCTCCCGCACTGCCGCAATAAACATCCGTCATCACAATGATGGTTTTAGGCGTTGCCTTCCCTTTTACAAAAGTATCAGGAATGAATTCACTAAAATCGAATTCAACAAACCCCCTTCCTCTGTGTCGTTCCCATTCCCGCTGCCAGGCTCTAAGGAAGACCAAAGCTTGCTCATCCTGGACTCCTTTCATCTGCTCCTTGACTCCTGCAAGCTGTCTCTGCGAGTTAGCTACTGTACAGTTAAAAAACATTTTTTCATCCCCGTCTGCCAGATCTACTCCTTCTTCAGGCATCAAGTATGGAAGCAGATTAAAATAGTTTGCGTCACCACCTCCATAATTCACTCTCACATCAATAATCCAGTTTTCCATAGACTCAAGGAGGTCTTTATGATCATTAATCATTCGTATTATTGCATCAGGATCCGCGAAGTCCGTCATAGTCATCAATAGTGTCTTATCGTTTAACTTCCTAACAGAATAAACTGGCTGATACTCTGTCTTCTGATAAAAACGAAAACGAAATTCTTGCCCGTCGTCCGTTTCACCATATTCATATTGCGCAAGAATAGGTGCCCAATTCTCCCTTTCAGCGTGATTCTCATTCAGAAGCCGCTCATGCTGCTCCCTCAGGTCAAGAATCGATTGTCCTCCAATCGTTACAAACGCCGTTCCCTTTCTAAGTCGCGTTTCGGAAGTAAGTTCGGTTACATATAGCTTATCTTCATATCTTCTGACCTTGAATCCCCTGTCCTGGTCGACATTCCTCTCAGCATTCAAATCTGTAAAATATATATGCTTATCTCTGAAGTCCTGTAAATACTCTTTTACAACATCCGCAAAGGTAGCATCCTTCAGTTTGCCAAGAAAGTAATCAGGCCGGTCCCATCCCTGCTTGTCCTTCCATCCTGCGTAATCACGATGCATAATATTGACGATTTCTTTAAAAATGACTTCCATCCAAACCCTCCTATTCAAGAAAACATCTGACAAAATAAAATCCTAAAGGGCAACTAGAACTCCCTCTGATAACTCATTCTCCCCGCTTCGAACTCGAGACCATCAATACCACCGGAATTCTCATCCGCCGCTCGTACTCTTCCTTGCTGGAGAAGTTTTCCGCTCTTGGCGTGCCTTCTCTAAGATCATCCACCGCGAAGCCGGTTTTCAATAAGAGCTGGAAGTATTCTTCGATTGTCCGGTGATATTTGATCACCTTTTTTCCGATCCAAGGTTCGGCCCGTTCGCCCTGGTTAAAATAGTCATCAACTACCCAATCACTTCTTCTCCCTGAGCCTTCTGCACTTTTGGCGGTCGAAGATTATCCATTGGATGGCAAGTTTCTATAATAAAATCCTCAAAAGTGTCCCTTGCGTAGCCCTGCTCATCAATCCATTGCTCCGAGGATAAATATAAACTGGCCATCTCTGTCCCTTTCCCTCTAATCATTGCATATGTATGCTGGATATACAAAAAGCGCAAGCTCCTCGTTCAGCCCCGACAAGCGTTGGAGGGCCGACCAGTGAAGTCGTTCTTTGACTTCATTGGGCGGACCGAAGCGACTCGATGGGCTAGGCGCTGGAACTGGATTAAGAAAACCTGGATAGTTATCCACATTGAAAATATTTTATAATTTCCTCACTAGCGTTGCATTAAAGTTTTACTGATAAGTCAAATGAAAAATTTGTTAGTGAAGTTGGACTT
>NZ_BAUW01000188.1 GCF_000517385.1 Mesobacillus boroniphilus JCM 21738
GTGTTTTGCAAGAAAAAAAGTGCAGAAAAATGCAAAGAGAAATGCAGAACTTTGCCAGCCCTATAAACTACCTTCTTTTTGACAATGCGTGGGAGAGACGATAGCTCTCGCCGTGGAATGAGATAATGTGGGCATGATGAATCAAACGATCCACCAATGCCGCAGTTAGCCTAGAGTCCGTGAATATTCTGTTCCATTGACTGAATTCCAGGTTGGAGGTTATGACCAGGCTTTTCTGTTCATAACACTCAGAAATCAATTGAAACAATAATTCAGATCCTTCTTTTCCAAAAGGAAGATAACCCATCTCATCCAAAATAACTAAGTCTAGTTTCTCAATCTTTTTCCTGAAAGCCGTTAGCCGGTTTAATCTTAATGCGTTCTCCAATTCTTCTACCAAATGGGAAACTCGATAGAATCCCACCTCATAGCCTAATTCACATGCTTTCCTTCCCAAACCTGTAGCTAGATGGGTTTTTCCGGTTCCTGGTGTTCCTACTAGAACAACGTTCTCTCTTTGTTCAATGAAGTCCAGACTGTATAACTTTTCTTTTGTCATCTGCCAGGCAGCCTCATTTGCTGCTCGAACCACTCAAACGTTTTAAGGCTCTTCCGATCCAAGAAACCAGCTTTCTTTATTAGCCGTGTCACTTTCGCTTTCTCCCTTAGTTTCAACTCTTCCTGGAATAACTCATTCAGAAACTGTTCAGGATTTTCAAAAGGTATTTCTCCATAAACATCTGGTATGTATGCCAAACGAAGAGATTTACACTTGCTTCTCAGATTGTCTGTCATTGGCTGACCTCCTTGGTTCCAGTCAGTATGTCATATTTCGACCAATCTATATCGAATGGATTTGCTTCTGAACCGAACTTTTCTTCCTCTATCAGCTCATAAAAGTTTGAGTTAATGCCCTTCATATCATTCGTGACAAGCAGGGTTGCCAATGCCTTTAGTCGTTCCTGACGAATGGCCAAATTATCCACCATCAAATAATTTCGGATCCTTCCTGGTAAGTACTCGTTATATCGCGAATAGGGCAGTGCTCGAGGCTTTTGAATCCACCCCTTCACAATGGACAGCCAAGGCAGGGCTTTCCGTTTCTTCATGTAAGGACGAAAGTCATCCCGGAGAATCTCGCCATCAGGCGTCACTACTTTAAATGAATCCCAAGTGCACTGTATATATAGGATTCCATAGTTCGCAGCTTTAGGGACATGAATCATGGTTTGATCGAGTTTTATCTCATTGTACTTATTTACTGTTACCTGTTCTTCTTTGAAGACTGGATAGTCTTGATCAGGCAGGGCCAAAAGTCGCCTGGACTCTTCTTCCCATAAATCTATTATTCTTACCTGCTTTTCGTAATGAAGACGGTTTCTGTCTTCTGCCAATTTCTTTTCTAGTTTCGAAGAGAGATCCTCGAAATCTTTCATAGTAGGTGCTTTGCTAAAAAAGTTATAGCGTATATATCCAACCTTATTTTCGACACTTCCTTTTTCATGACCGCTTCTTGGATTACACACCTGAACATCAAAGCCATAATGATTCTGAAACTGGATAAATGCATCCGTCAATTGTGCCTCTTCCAGTTTTGAGCGAGTCTTCTTAACAGCCGGAGTCAGGTTATCAATCCGGATTTTGAGAGGCACTCCTCCTGCCTGGCGGAATAGCTCTTTTAATCCTTGTAGGAAGCATTCCTGATTCTCTGATGGCATTGGTACGGCAAATCCTGCATTGCTGTATGGATAAGACATCACCAATGCCCTGATATCAACTAGATCGCCATCTTGTACGGCCTCCATCACCCCAAAGTCCACCTGCGCTTCGGCTGGAGGATGGTCAAGCCTTTCAAAACCTCGGTCCTTTTCTTCATGATGGGTATTTCTCCAGTCTTCAATAAAGTAACAGACCGTTCTATATGATCCTTTGAATCCGTGCTCTTTCAGCTCCTCAAATAATTGTTTCTTGGTTCTACGGGACTTTTTCTTGAGTTTTGAGTCCTCCCATAACCAATCAGAAATCATCTCACCCCATTTACCTTCATACATCATCCCTTTCTTTTCTCTAATTTTTGAAACAGGCAGCTGATCCCCATCTGCATATTTTTTAGCTGTACGCCAATTGATTTTTAACGTTTGTTTTATTTTGTTTACCGACAGACCTTTTTCATTTCTTAGTTTCTTGATACAATTGATATCGGACATTGCTAGCATCCTTCCTAAACCTCCACTAAATTGATTCGACACCAATACAGTAGAGGGAATTTTGGGGGCTGGCAAGTCCTTTTTTTATGCCATTAAATAAAGTGCAGGACTCTGCAGTTATTCCTTGCAAAGCTCTGCACTTCTATTTTGC
>NZ_BAUW01000187.1 GCF_000517385.1 Mesobacillus boroniphilus JCM 21738
AAAGGGACCCTCCTAAAAGCCTATATAGTACAAAAAGCTCGGAATTTAATCCGAGCTTTTTATATTTCTTTATTTAAAAAGCATCAGTTAGTTGAATAAAGGCTCTAAACAAAATTTGATAATACCTAAAAAATAGCCATCGTCTTTTGGATGGACGTCTTTACGCAAGGAGATTATTGAAAGTTATTTCTTTCTCGATTTACACACTCACTATAGGAGTTGACCATCAAATGTTTATACTTTGGTAAATCTTCTATACTTTGCAATTCTGATTTCCATTGTATCTGTGTTTTCTTCTTTTGAGCTTCAAATAGTGCTTTATCTTTATAAACAGCACGGTCAGCCTTCGAAAGATTTAAAGCTATCCATTTAGTTCTATCTGTAAACTTGAATCTTACAAGGTCAAAATCCCATTCATTCCCACGCATAACTATAGTCGCATAGCTGTCACTCTTTTTAGCAACTTGAAGTTTTTCCATATTAACGGCAGTGCCTCTAACATCTCAAATATTATTTTAACTGCTTGGGTTTCTTCTTCATTTAAATGAATCTCTCGTTCTTCACCATAGTGACTAAATTTTATCGGATATTCCATTTTCTCACCTGCGATTCTTAATAAATGTTAAAAGTACTTATCAAAAATAAGTCAGTAGACAAAAGGTATTACTTACTGTTTATCCATTCTATATTTCTATTATTAATTCCTTCATATTTCAGTAGCGAGGGCATTCTGATATTAAAAGACACAACTGCACTCGAAGATTAATCTACTAACCAAAAAAGAACCGTGAATGGTTCTTTATCTGTTGTGATTGCCCTATTACTTTTTCATTTTATCTTCTATCTCAAACTTTTGTGTAACCATCTTCTTTCTTCCGTGGTAAGAAGCCTTCATCCTCAGCTCAATTACCATTCCAGCTTTAAGGTCTAATATAAATAGTTTACCTTTCCATTTAGAATCATATGCCTTCAAAAGGTTTATTTCTTCACAAATCACAATAAGTCCTTATCCAATTTCATTTTCAATTGCTTGGTTTTCTCTCAGAAATGCAGGATTCTCTTGAATATATCAATCACCCACGGCTGAAGAAAATATGGCATTGACCATTCATTGCTATCCCCATACACAATAGCTTGAGAGGAGACTGGACTGATAATCTGATAATGTGTAAGTGTACGGGTTATCCCTTTATTAATCGGTAAATTTAGTGTGTTATCTGTCTTTCAGACAAAGCAGCTATAATACTTTTCTCATACATATTCAACTTGAAAAGGTTTTGTTTATATTGTTGAATTCTTTTCTTTGACAGCCAGCTTGAGAGTATTGAATTGATAATAAAAACAATAGCGGACATTAATAGTATGGAAACAGAAACAGTAAATGTAATACCTAATACAAACCCAAACTTCTCTTTAAATAATACAAGATAAAGTTTGTCTATGATATCGTTTGGCAGAAATAGAATTAGTCCAGTCCCTACTGCTAATGCCGCTAAAATCTTGGGTGGTAATGTTAGCAATTCCTTTATATCAATTTTTGGCATTTAAATTTCCCTCCCTCTATTTGTCTCAATGAAATGATTCCACATACCTAGTCACAATTTTAGAATAAGAAAATGTTACAAAAGACAAAATATAGTCCATTTTACACTCAAAAAAGGGTAAATGCAGGAAAGCACTCACCCTCTTTAATAAAAACATTTTATTTTGATGAATTCTTCTTACCTTTTTCATACTTTCCCCAGAACACAAACACAGAAAGTAAAGCTACACCTCCGAGAAAATAACCAACAGCTTGAATTATTTGTCCAGTTTCAAAAGACACATTATCAACTCCTTATGTGTTAAGCTGCACAACTCTTTCTTCCCTAAAGTATATCCTGATTTCCTTAAAACTCCAATTGCGAATTTACTGGATACTTGATTAGCCTAATGATAAATGGATATTCACCATATAATGGTAAAACTATGAAAAAGAGTGGATACTTAAATTGTTTAGCATCCACCCTTTTAAATGCGATTTTCCTAATTTCGATTCCCAAGGCATATCCCGTTGTTTGTATAATCTACGCAGTTTCAAAGGACATCTCTTCAATTCCTAATTTTTATGCCTCAGCATCGTTAAAGAAAGTAACCGTTCCGTTAGGGTAAACTTTATATATTGTACGGAAAGGAACCCATCCTTGTTCCATATAACTTACTTTCATTAAGAAACTAAAATTGTAATAAAGTTTTGCTGGATTGCCTGTTTGCGGGCTGTAATATACTGAATCAACCCTTTCATAAGTACCATTATGATTTTCTGGAGTTAGGTTATAGCTACGAATCTTAATGGAAGTACTATTGATTATTTCAACCTCTAACCAACCATTTACTTCTCCTACGTATGTATATCCATAATAGATATACTGATGTGCATTAACATCGTAGATAGCTCCTTGCGCTTCAAAG
>NZ_BAUW01000186.1 GCF_000517385.1 Mesobacillus boroniphilus JCM 21738
AGACACTAATCTAAGTGAAAAGTTTTATAATTTCTTATAAACAAAAAAACCGGCCAAGTTAGCCGGCATCAAAATTAGAGGGTATATTGGAGATCGGGTTATTGAATTTCTCTCTTGAAGAACCAGGTGAGTTGATACCGTGGAAATTCTTTGTGTTGGTTTGTTTCGTGCTTGAATACTTTGTTATTTCCTTGCATATTCTTTTCTGCTGGAATTTGGTCTTGGTGGCTCTGCTATGAAGGAATAGACGCGGTTGATCTGCTGTTCTTTTGAGGCGATTTCGAGCTGCCGGACACGCTTGGTGAGTTCGTCGACCTTCTCATTGTTTTTTCCAACCATTTTAATCAGGCTGACTAGCAGCTTTTCAACTGAATCGGTATCGTTATACAAATGGAAGCTCCTCTCTTTGCGGCGGTGCTGGGGGAACAGTTTCCGGCTGTCGGTAAGATTGTGATGCCTGCTGGGTTTCTCTTGTGCCAGCCGGCTTTGTACTTAAAAATCTAACTCCCTCGGCCACGACTTCGGTCACATAAACACGTTTGCCTTCCTGGTTATCATAGTTTCGTGTTTGAATGCGGCCGGTGACTCCAAGGACAGAGCCCTTTTTACAATAGTTGGACGTATTCTCAGCTGTTTTGCCCCAAAGGATGCAGTGGACAAAATCAGCCTCGATTTCCCCGCTGGCATTTTTGTAATGCCGGTTCACCGCAAGCGTGATATTCGACACCGCTTTGCCGTCCGGTGTGTACCTGAGATCCGGATCCCTGGTCAGCCTGCCTACTAGCGTTACTTGATTGATCACCTTTTCATCTCCTTTCTCGGTTATAGCTTGATGATATTCCTTTTTTCCGTTGGAGTAAAATGTCGAAAATCGTTCTTTTCCCTGCAAAAATAATCCTATCCCTGCAAAATAGCATTCCATAAATCAGTTTTAAGCACTTCGTATACAGTCAAAAATGATTTTTACCAATTCAGAAATATTTCTTTCGACAAACTTGCTTTTTTTCGCTTTCGATTCATCCTGTGTTATAATTTGGACAAGTATTACGGGAGGTGGTTGACATGAAGACGTTTAAGTTGATTTCAATGCAGCTTGCTGATGATGATGCTTTAGTGGATATCGAAATGGAAGACGGCCTGATTATCAATAAAGAGGATGAAAAAGGAACCTGGCTCGTCGAGGTTTTTGCTGACCATAAATATATTCCTTTTTTCCAGGATGCATGCGACACCGACAAAGAAATCATCGTCCACGTCGTCATCACCAAGCGTGAGAACGACCCGGCAGCATTTTTGACAAAAGTTTGCTGCGTGAAGAAGCTGAAGACCCATGCCAGCATCCTTTTAACGGGAAAGCTAACCAAACCAAAGAGCGATTACCCGGAAAAATTGCTGGAGTATCTGCTCGATAAAGGTTATAAAGGCGAAGAACTGCTTACAGAATTCAAGAAAAAAATCATAGCAAGGCCGCAGATTTTGCAGCCGAAGAATGTGTAATGAAGCTCCTGCTGACTGGCTGGAGTTTTTTTTATGGGCAAAATAAAAGGGCAGGAATCCAACCCTGCCCTTTTTTCATTATTGATCGTTATTGTCCTCATCGTTCATATCAAGGTTGTCTTCAACAGCGTCTTCGCCAGGCTCGTTGTTGTCCTCCATCATGTCGCCATCGTTCTCTGTGTTGATGTCGTTGTTTTCGCCGTTGTTGTCATCGATCATGCCATCATCATCGACATTGCCATTGTCGTCTGCTGGATTCTCGATATCCACATCGTCATCCGGAGGAGGATCCTGGTCATTCGCACAGCCTGCAAGGAACATAGCCGATAGCAATGAGCCACCGATTAACATTAATAGCTTTTTCTTCATGAGTAAGCCCCTTTCATTAATTCGTATTTTTGAGACCTGTTGCACGGGTCTGCTGTTATATTGCCCATCATTGAAAAAAACTTGCATTATTTTGTAAAAAAATCAGTTCAAAAATTATTCTCTTAATACAGAATGAAAATTGTACCGTTCTCTACCCAAATTGCACCTTAATCATGATTAATTGCATCATTCCCACCACAAAATTGCACGAAAACCAACAGGAATTGCACTTTGATCAAAAACAAACTATAGGACATCTCCCTAATATACCAAAAATCAAGTTGGTAAAATTATTCTCTTAGTAAAGATCTTTATTCTCTCGAACATGAGCAATAATCTCTCAAACATGAGCAATAATCTCTCGAAAACTGTGTGGAATTTCCCGAATAAGCTCAATAATCTCTCGATAACCAGTAAGATTCTCTCGTTTTTCCTAATAATGTAAGAAAAAATTTCAAAAAAACATCTCGCGATAAATTATTCCCGCTGGGGGCACGAAACCCAAGAGGAAGTGCATAGTATTACTAATTTTATAAAGAACAAAAAGCGCAAGCGCCTCGTTCAGCCCCGACAAGCGCTGGAGGGCCGACCAGTGAAGTCGTTC
>NZ_BAUW01000185.1 GCF_000517385.1 Mesobacillus boroniphilus JCM 21738
GTTAGTTAAATAAGGAATTAACAGAATTACCCTCCTGGTTCAGCACTTCACTATTAGTATTAGTAATCCCCGCTCAATACGCTTTTTCTGGAACTATATTTAAAATAATTAAATATACTTTTTCATCTTGGAATTCACCCACATAGACTACTTGATGAATCTCCAGTGCTTCACCTTCATTGAGTGATTGAGTATCATTTATTACTCTTTCAAGATGTCTTTCAAATGAGAAGTCGTCATAATACTTCCGGATCTTCCATTCAACAATAATCTGGTTCTGGAAACGCATCTTATAACTCCTTTCACATTTTTGCCTTTAAATTCTTGTTAAACTATCCTGCTCCTTTAGTTTAATAAGGAATTCAATAAAATAGTGCACTAATCCTTCCTGGAACAAGCACCCATTTTTGTTTAAGGATATTTAACTTTTAATAAAGTAAAAATGGGCTATTATGCATAGCCCTGTTTAAAATACTAATGTGCTTCCTTAAAACCCTTAAGAAAGTCTTTGGTTTCATCTAGTGATATATGTTGGCTTACCACATCATATATATAGTCACCTTTTTGCCCCGTTAAGTGAACCCATTCTCCATCAGTTTCCTTCAAACTTGTTCCTTTCCATTTAATCTCATTTAGTTGAAATGGAGATACAGTAGTATCTCCCACTATTTCAAAGTCCCCTATCTTTCTGACATATGAATCTTTATGATGAACCCTTACAGACAACATCTGGGAAGAATTATGGTCATTGTCTGGGTCAAGAATGTAGTACAAATAGCCAATTTTATATTCTTTAAAGGTTTCGTAGCTAGCAGAGATTAGTTGTAGATCAGAATGATTAAACCCATAGAGAAATGGCATATCGGACTTCATAAGATTATATACATCTTCTATCTCACTAGAACTTTTCGTTCCAGCCACTGGTACTACCTCATTTTCACGAGGATCTATTATTACTTTCTCCTTATCTCTACTGTTGGGTACATATCCCTCTAAGTCTGGGGTAAATAATTTCGTGTCAATAGGTACATTAACTTCTAGTTTTGTAGGATGTAAATAATCAACAATATCGCCATTAGCTTTATACGTCTCATACTTAATTAATATACCTGTGTCCTTATCTACCCAAAAGCGGAATGATTGGAAATCTCTATGATTTTTAATCCCTTTTATCACAAGTGTGTTATGACCTAGTAATTCTTCATTTTGTTTTTCTATTTCCCACTTTGTTAAATCTCGTGTATAGTTGGAGGCAATCTCATATGGAAACAAGGTTTCATTTGCAGTGCTAATTGGAGGCCTTTCTCTATAATTCGTTTGTGGATTTCCATCGGAAGCAGTTGAAAACGCTTGATCTAATGTTAGTGTAGTGCCACTGTTTCGGTTCGCTCTGAATTCCATATAG
This sequence comes from Mesobacillus boroniphilus JCM 21738, assembly GCF_000517385.1. Classification (GTDB taxonomy): domain Bacteria; phylum Bacillota; class Bacilli; order Bacillales; family Cytobacillaceae; genus Mesobacillus; species Mesobacillus boroniphilus. The sequence continues at coordinate 1,406 of NZ_BAUW01000185.1, forward strand.
GTTTTTAATGATTCATTTATTGACCACACTTTACCATCTTTATAAAATTCTCGAGAAGTTATTTCACCTGTATCAAGTGTTCTTTTGCATATCCTCCTGGTTCTTGCTTTAAACTAATAGCATATTCAACTGTCTCATAGCCAGGACTAAAGCTATAGTGCATTTTATATTCTCCTCTAGCAGTTTCAAAATAATCTACTGAGTTTATCATTTTAGTTAAAATCTCTTCTTTAGACATTTCATCATAATTTTCTTCTTGCTTAGGTGGTATATATGCCGATTTCTCATTTGAAGGTTTATTAAGAGAATCCTGTGTATTTTGTTTTGTTTCAGGGTCATTTAATAAGTTCAGCTGTGTTCCAACAAAATAGGTAATACCCAAAAACATTATAGAAACGACGGAAAAGCTAAGGAGATAATTAAACTTATTTTTTAGTAAAGACCTATTCTTGTCATTTTTGGAGTTTTCAATTGAGCTCAACACTTGTTGATATTGCTTAGCATCAAAATAAACATCTTTTAGAATGGTACTATCCATTTTATCTTTTAGATTTTCCAGTTTATTTACCACTAATTGCCCACGCTCCTTCAAATGATTCTTTTAGTTTAATGCGTCCCCGATGTAATCTAGTTTTAACCGTATTAGGATTAATCTTTAGCAAATTCGATATTTCCTCAATTGAAAACTCCTGATAGTAAAATAATATAATGACTTCCCTTAATTTCACTGGCAACTCTATTACTTGTTTAGAAATTAATTCATTTGCCTCGCCGCCAAAAGGTTTCTTCTCTAGAGAATTATAGGTCTGGTTTGGCTTAAAGAAGTTAGTAAGATATAAATTTTTGAAGGACCAACTTTTTAAAACATCTTTACATCTATTTACGGTAATTCTTATTAGCCACGTTTTATAAGATGATTCATTTCGAAAGGTATCCATTTTTTCATAGCATTTAATAAATACATCTTGTGCAACATCCTCGGCCAACTGTTTTTGTTTCAAATAAGTATAGGCAATTCGTATAACATCATTGCCATAGGCGTTCATTAACCATTTAAGCTTTTCTTCACGATTCAAATGATTCAGAGG
>NZ_BAUW01000184.1 GCF_000517385.1 Mesobacillus boroniphilus JCM 21738
CTTGCGCTTTTTGTTCTTGCCAATTATTGGATAATTTAATTACGAAGGAATGATCATTCATTAATATGAGTATAAGCAAACAAGATATAGTCTCTTACATTGATACTTTTGTGCTGGAAAATCGACAGTCAATCTCAGAAACTCCTAATACTATCAAGAAGAAAGAAATCGAGTCATATTTTGAAGTATATGCTGCAGAAAAAGGAATTGCCTTCGAAAAAAACTCAGAATCTACTAAAACTATTTACACTCTTACCGTCGAAGGAAGAGAGACGATTGTGGAATTTTTCTATAGATATAGCCATTACTATACTAGACATTCAGTAATTCTTAAGTAATTCTGCTGTTCCTTTGGGAGCAGCTTTTTTAGTTTTATGCATTCGAAGGTATTGAAATCATCATAATATTATAGGATAATTTTGTCATTGTTGTAAAAGGGGTGTGGAAATGGAGAAGTCATTTAATCGTTTTCTTGATGAATATTTAGAAGTTTTGAGAAATTCTTCCTTGCCAGAATTAAAGTTGCTGATTTCACGTGAATACCGGGCAAGGGAAGTTACAGAAGGGAAAATATCTGATTTCGGGTATGATGATTCGATCAGAGGGTGGGAGCAGGGTTTCGATTTTGTCAAAGGAAATGAGGCAAGATGGGAATTAACTGTAATAGACAGGATAAAGATAAGAGAGCATGAGGTAATGGCAATCATTCTTGCCAGCCTGGTCATCAACGGAAAACAAATGGAGACTGGTAATCTCTTTTTTCAGACTTTTACTAATGACTTTGGCTGGAAGCTTATTAGAAGTTATATAGAGGCTGGAATTCCTGTCAACCAGTTTTAGTTGGCAGAATCTTATAAAATGCTTAATATAAAAACTCTAGGGAGGATACACGGTGAACATCGCAGTAAAGGCTTTATTAATCACCATCGGGACACTTTCAATAACCCTGGGAGTGATTGGAATAGTGATTCCTCTTTTGCCGACCACACCGCTGATATTACTTGGGGCAGCCTGTTATGTAAAAGCGTCTGACGAACTTTACCAAAAGCTAATCAAAAATAAATGGTTAGGCGGATATATAAAGGATTTTCGTGAGAAAAACGGAATTACCTATAAAAATAAGGTGTTAAGTCTTAGCCTGATGTGGATTTCGATATTGGGAACGATCTTATTTTTTGAAATCAATTTTTGGCTTGCTGCTGTCTTGATTGTTATTGCTGTTACGGTAAGCGCCTATATCTTATCTTTTAATACTATTTGAAGCAGATAGAAATCACTCCTTTTAAACGAGAAAATCGGGTGATTAAACTTATTTGCTTCAATCGCATAGATAAAATCTGTATCATTTGGAAAACATACTTAATATCCGATTCTTGACATAAACAGCTTTAATTTATACAATTATCTCGAATTCAAGATATATTTATACGGGGGTTAGTGGTTTATACAGAAGGCAGGTGCACAACAGGATGAAGAAAAAAACAACTGGTATCCACCATATTTTTGCAATTGTAGGGAATGGCGAGATCTTATTCGAAATAGCAACTGATCCCCCAGGCTTTGCCATGGATGAATCTCATGATAGGATGGGGGAAAGGCTCATGCTTCCGCTACATTATGAGAAATATCGTGCAGAGCTTGAAGCATCACTAGATCCAATTGAAGTAAAAGAGTTAGATATATAACTTTTTTTAAAATGTTAGGAGAGTTGAAATGAAACATATTTTTAAAAAAGGAACAAATACATCCAAACCGACTTTATTATTGCTGCATGGGACAGGTGGGAATGAAAATGATTTGCTCCCATTGGCAAACATGATTGATCAGGAAGCATCTGTTTTGAGCGTTCGCGGGAATATCCTTGAAAATGGAATGCCGCGTTTTTTCAAAAGGCTTGCTGAAGGTGTGTTTGATGAAGAAGACCTGGTTTTCCGCACACATGAATTGAATGAGTTCTTAGATGAAGCATCGGAAGAATACGATTTTAGCCGCGATAATATTGTTGCGATTGGTTACTCAAATGGTGCCAATATTGCTGCTAGTCTGATTTTCCATTATAAGAATGCCCTAAAAGGAGCAATCCTCCATCACCCAATGGTGCCTAGAAGAGGGATTGATCTTCCGGAATTGTCAGGTACTGATGTGTTTTTAGCTGCTGGCAAAAATGATCCAATTTGTCCCGCACATGAGTCAGAGGAATTAAAATCACTGTTGTCTAACGCTAATGCCAGTGTAGAAATGCATTGGGAGAACAGCGGGCATCAATTGACACTAAGTGAGGTAGAGGCCGCCCGGGATTGGTATACAAACAGATTTTAATTTTAACCATCAGCAGGTACTACCTTGTGGTAATATTGCTATCGGACTGTTAACAACCTCTTGAAAACGGAGCTTATTTACAGTTTTTATTATTACTATCTACTTGTATAGAGATTTAAAGCCATTTCACGTGTAAAAGGGCTTATGTATATGTTCATCGAATATGTAGTAATATGCAGAAATAAAATTATAGGATAGACAAAATTTAATGTTCATGGAGTAGTACATAAGGCACTAAATATAATGAAAAATGGGTCAGAGTTTCTGGTGTCC
>NZ_BAUW01000183.1 GCF_000517385.1 Mesobacillus boroniphilus JCM 21738
TGGCTATTTTCATAATCTTCTTTTTGTGCATATCCATCACCTATGAGTGCGTAAACATTATGGATTGGAATGGACATCATTCCATCAGACAATATCTGTTTTAAGGCTTCAATTGATTCGTCGTGCTGCTCATTTAAAAGATAATACTGACTCATTAAGAAATTATAAGGTTCCACCAGGTCTCGATTTTGTATATAATTTGAATTTATTTGATTAAGGTATTTGATAACATTTTCGTCTTTTAGACTTTCTTTGTTATTATCGTAAAGAAAATAAACAAAACCAATTAACACATCAGTCAGTCTATTACATTCCCCCTGACTTAGCAGACTATCTACTATTTCCTGCGCTTTCCTTAAATCGTTTGCTGAAATAAGGGTATTAATAATTTGGATTTTCATTTCAGTGTCTAAACCTGAACCTGATATTTCAATTAGTTGATGGAGCTTTTGTAAATACTTAGATGGATTTTCATTAAACGAATTGCTTATTGTATCTATCTTTAAACCTAAAAGATGAATATTATCTGGTTCTATTTCCAAACCTTTATCTATAGTTTGCAGGACAATATCCAGTGAATCCTTATGGAGATAGTTTATGGCTAACCAATAATAAATGGTTGGAAAGTGAAACATTCTATCCTTATGGGTTAAGGCTTTTTTATATAACGCTATTGATTCATCAATTTGATGTTCATAATTTAATAACCCCCAAGCTTTAGCACATAACGCTTCAAACAGATTTGGGTTAAGTGCTAAAGCCTTGTCATACAGTTCCATTTCTTTTTCGTAATTACCTTTATATCCAATTGCACTTCCAAGGTTTTTATAAACCTGAGCGTCTGAAGGGTTCAGCTTTGCGGCTTCCTCCAAGTATTCGATTGCTAATTCAATGTCATTGCTGTTTTCTTTAACATTTAGGTGTGAAGTACCTAAGTTGTAAAGAATGGAGTGGACAAAATTAGAGTTTTCCTCTGTCACAAGGTCCAGCTGTTGTTCAAAGCAATGTATTCCCTGCCTAATATAAGTAGCCGATTTTTTCTGCACACCCATTTCCGACAGAACGGCTCCCTTTATACCTATATAGTAAAACAAAACTTCTTCCTCAATTTCTTCATTTATCTCTTTTATCATTATGAAGGCTTTTTCGTATTCAAATCTTTTGTAATGCACACATATTTCTAAAATATTTAGAGCCTGCTTCTCTTTCTGACTTAATTCCATATCTTTCAAGATTATTTGTATTTCTTGGAGACATTCTATATCCCTGTCACTTTCAAATAATTGAATACATTTGTTATAACGAAAAGAGAAATTCTTCGGTTTTTCCGTGTCTTCTTCCTTTTCTTTAAAGCTTTGACTTAGAACCTTTAATAATTCCTTTATAGAGACGTCCAAATCATTTTTTGTTACATTTGGCGGCTGCCTTAACAGAATATAATTCATTAATTTTGGGTCAGTGGTGCTATTGTTTATAAACTCTTCCTGAGCAACTGTAATTACCCTCTCTAAAACAGAGTGTAAGTCCATCTCATTTAAGGTGTGTCCCTCGATATAAAAAACGGCTTTAAGTCTTCTGCAAGGGTACTTGCTTTTTCATTTGGAAAATGAAATCTTCCATCAACATTTAGTTTAAATTCAAGATATTCTTTTATCTTCTTGTCATCCCAATAGATGGATTCTGTGATGTTCACAGATTTCCCTGTATCTTCTGGACTCACAGTGTTTTTTAAGTACTCTTGTTGAATCTTAATACTTCTCTTAAGTTCAACTAAGACCTTCTTTATATAGGCAGACTTTGCTGAGCGCAACTTATCAGATGCCATCTTTACAATAGTCGTTAAGGGAGAAATTAAACTTTTCACTTCTAACATTTTGACACCTCGTTATTCAATCTTATTAACATTATACTTCACTATCTCTTTTTCAAAAAAACCTTCCAACTCCACTCTGTTTTAACTCTCTCATTTTACCAAATAAAGTGACAACACATTTAAATTAGTCTAAAATTAAAGTAAGGAGGGGATATATATGCCAACAGCTAAAGATGTTGCAAGATATTTTATTAGTTTGAGTGAGCCTAGCACCCCTTTTGCGATTACTCCTTTAAAACTACAAAAGCTTATTTACTATGCTCAAGGTTGGTATATGGCATTTAAAGGCGAAGCTCTTTACGAAGATGAATTAAAGGCTTGGGAGCACGGTCCTGTCGTGCCAGAGCTTTATTACGATTATCGACATTTGGGTTATCTTACAATCCATCCAGAACCCTTTGAAAACAGAATAAATGGAAAACGTATCTTTACTAAAACCCAATTGGAGTTATTGCAAGAAGTATGGGAAGCTTATGGTGAATATGATGGGAAGTATCTAGAAGAATTAACCCATCAAGAAGACCCTTGGTTGAACACTAACCATAACCAAACCATCGAAAAAACGCGAATCAAAAAGTATTTTAAGAGCTTAATGAACTAGATAATCCATACCAAAATAAAAGAGACGATATCTTCGTCTCTTTTGTAATTCATAAAGGAGTTCATTGATGACACGGAATAAGAATTGGCTTGTTTTTAAACATCAAGTAAAACGCGAATACAGATTGGCTACTCAGAGGGGTAGGTTACTATATAAAATATCCCTT
>NZ_BAUW01000182.1 GCF_000517385.1 Mesobacillus boroniphilus JCM 21738
GATGCAGCGCGACAAGTTTTGTCATAAGCGCAAATGTGTGAAACGACAAGGGATTTCTTTGGGAATCCTAACTTTATAACCGAGGATAGGAATGATAAAACCACGTATTTTGAAACTATCCCATTGATACTCCTGCATGCGTCATAATAGACAGATTATGGGGTCTGGAGCACAGGTGAAGTCGGCAGAACAAAGGCTGAAGCCATTCCCTCAGGAATAGGTATGCTAATGGATATGCCGGATGGCTGAAAAACTAGATATGGTGAGAATTTTCTTGTGAAAAAGAACAGACGAACTTCCGGAAGTACGGGTCTAAAGTTATGAGCAATAGGAAACTATTGTCCCATCTGACGATGGGGTGAGTGATGTGGAGTAAAAATTGCATCTCTGAAACACGTTATACCGAACAATGGCGGTATCCAGCTCACAGGCTTACAGGAAGCACCTAAGTTTAGAACGGATAGCTAGGTGATAAGGTACTTGGAAAGTAAGGGACGTTGCTCGAAGGGCTGTCACCCGAAACGGTTGCTATAAGTATTATCATGAAATGCATTTGTCCTTATGAGGGTAGGGGTACGACTGATGAAACCTCTGTAATGGAGGTGGAGGAACAGCCCCAAGTCTAGTGATAGTTAATAATTATTTTTCAAACGTGCATTGCACCGGTCGGGTAAGAATGTGGGAACATCACTTCATTAAGGAATGATGCCACAGTGCAAACTCTACGATACTGGGATTATTACAACATGACCGACACCTTTACAGACTTACATCAACGAGCCGAAAATAAAGAAAAATTCCATTATCTATACGACATCATCACGTCGAGGAACAACATCTTATTAGCGTATCGCACAATCAAGTCAAATAAAGGGTCGAAGACACCAGGTACAGATGGGAAAACCATCTTGGACATTGAAAATCTGACTGAGAACGAGTTAATTGAAGAAATACAAAAACAGCTCAAGAATTATCGCCCGAAGAAAGTAAGACGGAAACTAATAGAAAAAGATAATGGCAAAATGCGGCCTCTAGGCATTCCTTGTATACTCGATAGGATAATTCAACAATGTTTTAAACAAGTGTTGGAGCCTATTGCGGAAGCTCACTTTTACAATCATAATTACGGATTCAGACCTCTACGGTCTACTCACCATGCTATGGCAAGAGTTCAATTTCTCGTTAACCATTCAAAACTCCATTACGTTGTAGATATTGACATTAAAGGTTTTTTTGACAATATCAATCATACGTTGCTGGTAAAACAGCTATGGAATTTAGGCGTTAGAGACAGACAAGTAATTGCTTGTATATCTAAAATGTTGAAAGCGGAGATAGATGGCGAAGGAATCCCGACAAGAGGATCGCCGCAAGGCGGCTTACTTTCACCGTTACTTTCGAACGTTGTGCTAAATGAATTGGATCAATGGGTGGCGAATCAATGGGAACTATTCCCCCTTCACAAATCATTTAAGACTAGGGAAGGTGAACTTCTCGCTAAAAAGCGCACTCGCCTAAAAGAAGGTTATTTAGTCCGTTATGCTGATGACTTCAAAGTACTCTGTAGAGATTATAAAACGGCCGAGAGATGGTATCACGCAGTAAAGCTTTTTCTAAAAGAACGTCTAAAACTTGATATCTCACCAGAAAAATCAAAGATTATTAACCTACGTAAGCATGAATCTGTTTTCCTTGGCTTCACCATACGTGCAAACCGTAAAGGTAAAAAACGAGTAGCTCACACTTTTGTTCGAGCTGAGAAAATACAGAAAATAAAAGCTGAAGCAAAGAAACGAATCGAATTACTCCGTTCCTCACCAACAGCCCAAAATGCTTTACGTTTTAATAGTTTTGTCTTAGGGTTGCATAACTACTTTAATAGAGCAACACACGTCAACTTAGCGTTCTCACGTCTTGCCTACGAAATACGTGCAATGATGTACAATCGTCTTAAGCCTATCGGGAAATATGCACATCCATCAAATCCACCCCCAACTTATAAGAAATTTTATAGTGTTGGATTCAAGACTTTTGAAATTGCTGGTATTCATCTTTTTCCTCTCGCGAACGTACAGACCAAAAACGTAATTAGTTTCACACAAAGTCTAACCCCCTTCACGGTAGAAGGTCGTTCGCGAATTTATAAGAATTTGCACAAGAATATTAGGCAAGAATTAGCCTTTTTGATGGAATCAAACATCCCGTCACGCAGTGTTGAATATATGGATAATAGAATTAGCCGTTACAGTATGAAAAATGGAAACTGTGAAATCACAGGTTCATTTCTTCACGCACATGATGTGCACTGTCATCACTATGTTCCTTTACAGCTTGGTGGTAGCGACAAGTTTCACAACCTTCGCATCCTCCATAAAGATGTACATAAAATTATCCATATGACTGATACAGCTAAGATGAATACACTCATGAAAAATTTGGGCATCACAGAACCGATGCTGCAGAAAATTAATAAATATCGGGAAAAATGTGAATTAGAATATGTCAAATAACCCAAGTCAACAAGAGTAACTTGAAACTTATAATTAAGAAGACCATCGCTAGATGGACCGCGGAATGCTTGGAAACTGGCACGTTCCGTGCGGAGCAGGGGAAAAGCCGGAGATAACCTCAAACGCTTACCTATTGCTAACGG
>NZ_BAUW01000181.1 GCF_000517385.1 Mesobacillus boroniphilus JCM 21738
GGGGCAGCGCGACAAGTTTTGTCATAAGCGCAATTGCGTGAAACGACAAGGGATTTCATTGGGAATCCTAACTTTATAACCGAGGATAGGAATGATAAAACCACGTATTTTGAAACTATCCCATTGATACTCCTGCATGCGCCATAATAGACAGATTATGGGGTCTGGAGCACAGGTGAAGTCGGCAGAACAAAGGCTGAAGCCATTCTTTTCGGAAAAGGTATGCTAATGGATATGCCGGATGGCTGAAAAACTAAATATGGTGAGAATTTTCTTATGAAAAAAGAATAGACGAACTTCTGAATGTACGGGTCTAAAGTTACGAGCAATAGGAAACTATTGTCCTATCTTACGATAGGGTGAGTGATGTGGAGTAAAAATTGCCTCTCTGAAACACGTTATACCGAACAATGGCGGTATCCAGCTCACAGGCTTACAGGAAGCACCTAAGTTTAGAAGTGATAGCTAGGTTATAAGGTACTTGGAAAGTAAGGAACGTTGCTCGAAGGGCTGTCACCTGAAACGGTTGCTATAAGCTGTCATAGCGAAATGCATTTGTCCTTATGAGGGTAGGGGTATGACTAATGAAACCTCTGTAATGGAGGTGGAGGAACAGCCCCAAGTCTAGCGATAGTTAATAATTATTTTTCAAACGTGCATTGCACCGGTCGAGTAAGAACGTGGGAACATCACTTCATTAAGGAATGATGCCACAGTGCAAGCTCTGCGATATTGGGATTATTATGGGATGACCGACACCTTTACAGACTTACATCAACGAGCCAAAAATAAAGAAAAATTCCATTATCTATACGACATCATCACGTCGAGGAATAACATTTTATTAGCGTATCGCACAATCAAGTCAAATAAAGGGTCGAAGACACCAGGTACAGATGGGAAAACCATCTTAGATATTGAGAAGCGAACCGAGAACGAATTAGTTGTAGAGATACAAAAGCAGCTCAAGAATTATCGCCCGAAGAAAGTAAGACGGAAGTTAATAGAAAAAGATAATGGCAAGATGCGACCACTAGGCATTCCGTGTATACTCGATAGAATCATTCAACAGTGTTTTAAACAAGTGCTAGAGCCAATTGCGGAAGCTCATTTTTACAATCATAGTTATGGATTTAGACCTCTACGGTCTACTCACCATGCGATGGCAAGAGTTCAATTTCTCGTTAACCATTCGAAACTCCATTACGTTGTAGATATCGATATTAAAGGTTTTTTTGACAATATCAATCATACGTTACTAGTTAAACAACTATGGAATCTAGGCGTTAAAGACAGAAAAGTAATTGCTTGTATCTCAAAAATGTTGAAAGCTGAGGTAGATGGAGAAGGAATCCCGACAAAAGGATCGCCGCAAGGCGGTTTACTTTCACCATTGCTTTCGAACATTGCGCTAAATGAATTGGACCAATGGGTGGCGAATCAATGGGAACTATTCCCCCTTCACAAATCATTTAAGACTAGGGAAGGTGAACTTCTCGCAAAAAAGCGCACTCACCTAAAAGAAGGTTATTTAGTACGCTATGCTGACGACTTTAAAATACTATGTAGAGATTGGAAAACTGCCGAGAGATGGTATCACGCAGTAAAGCTTTTTCTAAAAGAACGTCTAAAACTGGATATTTCACCAGAAAAATCAAAGATTATTAATCTACGTAAACATGAATCTGCTTTCCTAGGATTCACCATACGCGCAAACCGTAAAGGAAAAAAACGAGTAGCTCACACTTTTGTTCGAGCTGAGAAAATACAAAAGATAAAAGCTGAAGCGAAGAAACGAATTGAAATACTTCGTTCCTCACCAACAGCCCAAAATGCTTTGCGTTTTAATAGTTTTGTCTTAGGGCTACATAATTACTTTAACAGAGCGACACACGTTAACTTAGCGTTCTCACGTCTTGCTTACGAAATACGTGCAATGATGTACAATCGTCTTAAGCCTATCGGGAAATATGCACACCCATCGAATCCACCCCCAACCTATAAGAAATTTTATAGCGTGGGATTCAAGACTTATAAAATTGCTGGTATTCATCTTTTTCCTCTCGCGAATGTTCAGACCAAAAACGTTATTAGTTTCACACAAAGTCGAACACCCTTCACAGTGGAAGGTCGCTCGCAGATTTATAAGAATTTGCATAAGAATGTCAGGCAAGAATTAGTCTTATTGATGGAATCGAACATCCCGACACGCAGTGTTGATTATATGGATAATAGAATTAGCCGATACAGTATGAAAAATGGTAACTGTGAAATCACAGGTTCATTTCTCCAAGCACATGACGTGCACTGTCATCACTATATTCCTATACAACTTGGTGGTAGCGACAAGTTTCACAACCTTCGCATCCTCCATAAAGATGTACATAAAATTATCCATATGACTGATACAGTTAAGATGAATACTCTCATGAAAAATTTGGGCATCACAGAACCGATGCTACAGAAAATCAATAAATATCGGGAAAAATGTGAATTAGAATCTGTCAAATAACCCAAGTCTACAAGAGTAACTTGAAACTTATAATTAACAAAACCATCGCTAGATGGAGCGCGGAATGCTTGGAAACTGGCACGTTCCGTGTGGAGCAGGGGAAAAGCCGGAGATAACCTCAAACGCTTACCTATTGCTAAC
>NZ_BAUW01000180.1 GCF_000517385.1 Mesobacillus boroniphilus JCM 21738
AAACTTAACATCTGCACCTATATTATTAACAGATTCTACATTGTTAACAACAGATACAAAATCAGCAATTCAGAAATTAGCTCCAGCAAATGCTATTATTCTGGGAAGTACTGAAAAGGTTGGTTCTACAGTTGAAACAGAATTACAGGGTTTGAATATCAAAAATATTGAAAGAATAAGTTGGACAACTCCAGAGCAGTTAAGCCAGTCGATTGCCCAAAGGATATTGGATATTGACAGCAATTCAATAATAATTGTTAATTCGACTTCATCAGTAGACTCTGCAATAGCTAGTGTATATGGTGCAAAGACGAGAACACCAATTATATTAAATAATCAATCAACCATTTCTCCAGAATTGCAAAGTCTATTAAGTAGTTATACAAATTTAAGCAACATTTATATTATTGGTGATACAACAAAAATATCTTCTACTGTAGAAACTACTTTAAAACAGTATGCAGATGTTGAAAGGATTACTGGAACTACAAGTGAACAAAGAAATATAAATTTCATAGAGAAATTCAACTTTCAAAATAGCTTAAATACGGTTACGAGAAGTAATAGTTCCTATCAGTTGTTTGCAGCAGCAGAAATGGCTATGTTCAAAGAGGGTACTCTTTTAATTATGGATTCAACTGAATTCAGTCCAAATTTATCGTCCTTTTTTAGTAGTTATGGAGGGGCTAATGTTATTTTCTATGGAGATTCGTCTCAAATTTCTGCTAATGCGTACAATAGTGAAGATCAGAGAATAGGTTCTATGTGGCCCTAATTAGCTAAAAAAGAAGCTCAATCTTAATAATTGTAATAATCCTAGAAATAGAAAAGAAAAAACACCTTAAGTTGGAATAGGTATATGCTACCTAAGAAACTAGGGTGTTTTTTCTTTTTCTTTAAGAATGATCTGTCAAAAAGTTTGTATAGTCCATTATTTCATATTAATAATTACAAGAAAAATGGGTATCAGATATTATATTCACTCTTTCGGACTCAAGGCAGTTACATCTTTCAATTATATGTCTTCCTCCTAATATCAAAAATTTCTAAAGAAGAAGGTATTATCAGTTGTATGTCCCGAAGATCGCCACTGATAATGCCCAATTAAAATTTGTATATTCTGAGTTGGTTCCAGAGGGATTTTAAGTATCAATAATTAGCCTATATATCTATTCTGAATTAATAAAATGTTGTAGTACAAAAAAGAAAACAAAGCTGGAATATGAATATTTGAAAAATAGAAATCATTGAAGAAAAAATAGGTATAAATCTCCCATCCTAAAATACCCGATAATATATAAAACGAACTTTGAATTAAATAATTTAAAAATACATGCCTCTCATTTTTCTTAGAAATGGGATTGGCAATTAGTGAATATATAACAGCACCTGCAAAAACTACTGGCATTACCATTGAAAAAATAGATAAGATACTAGTTATTATGGTAGGTATTAAAGTACTTACGAGTTTTTTTCTTAACATAATGGCAACTCATTAATGTTAAACTTGTTTTTTAAACTACTATAGGCCTCTGACAATAAGTCATAAATTAGAACTATCATTCTTACTACACTCCTGTTTTAAAGACACTCTCTACGGCAAGGTACAATAGATTATGAGGGGTTACTAAAAATACTGCTACTCTAAGTGCTTGTATTTATTTTGGTTATCACCTACTTTCCATTATAACCTCCCCCCTATACAAGGTCAATTTGTCAATTCAGTCTAACTCCAAAATAATAAACATTTTTTCGTTAAAAATCCTCTAAGTGACATTCTTTCCTTATTATTATCAAAATAGTAGTAGGATGAAAATTTCTAATCCTACATCTACAAAGATACATTCATCTTGGCAACCTTGTCTTTACCACTTTGTCCAATATACTTAAATTGCCCCATGACAATATGCTATGGAAGCTTTGTTGCAAATGTTGAGTTCATCCTTAAGTTACCTCATCATTTTTTAATAGTGAACTATATTTTAAATCTTCTCATGGCTTTATCCATACTATCCTGGTTGACTCCAATATAGCGCAGTGTTATCTGTGGTGAACTGTGGTTAAAGATTTCCTGCAGCATGGCCACGTCCTTGGTTTGATTGTAGAAATGCTAACCAAATGTTTTTCTGAGTGTATGGGTGCCGATCTCCTCGAGTCCGAAATGCTCTGCAGCTTTCCTTAAAATCTTGTAGGCCATACTTCTTCCAATCGGCTTATTCTGACCTTCCCTAATCTTAAATAGGTATTCCTCGTCACCCTTTATAGACGTTAATCCTTCTTATCGCAAAATACGTATTATAAAAAAATGCCCAAACCCATACCAATCAAGGATATAGACACTTATATTGCCATTGATTATCGCTAAATAGCGATAAAAGGAAGTAATCTGAAGAATCCACTGGAAGAAAGTCGGCGAAAAAGAAGATTGTTATAGGAGGAACTTTGATTTCACGCATGTTATTGAGCTTAAGAAGTAACGGTCAAAGTAATATAATTGTGGAATTCAGAAATAAATAAAGTAGAGTTCCCGCCTCAGATTAAAGCCAGTTGTTTTTGGAATGCAAAAGTTCTAATAAGCCTTCAAGATGGTAGACTTTTCCCCTTGGGGTAGTACCTCAATTATATTTTTCAAAGTTATGTTCTGATTATATAATT
>NZ_BAUW01000179.1 GCF_000517385.1 Mesobacillus boroniphilus JCM 21738
AATTCCGAGTTTTTCTTGACAGTTTTTCCTCTTCCCCTGCCAAACCTGTCCGAACTCCGCGCCACTTCTGACAGCTTTTCCTCTTCCGTGATTAAACCTGTCCGAACTTGAGCTATTTCTGACAACTTTTCCTCTTCCGCAACCAAAGCTGCCCGAACTTCGAGCCCATTCAAACCTGTCTGAAATTTTCTCGGGCTTTTATATTTTTCTTCACTAAGACAAAGTTCATAAAGATAAATTCAGAAATAAAAGGTTTTCTGGTAAGATTAATGTTGAGTGAGAATGCTGTCGAAAATGGAGGAGAAACATTTGGAACGCGAATTGGCACTTGAGATCGTCAGAGTTACGGAGGCTGCTGCGCTGGCATCTGCTCAGTGGATGGGCGGGACAAGAAAAATGAAGCGGATGAGGCTGCGTCATACAGGTGTCGATCTATTCGTGCGAATAGGCGGAGCACCGGAGGGAGTCATTTCTGCTGCTGCCATCAAGGCACTAGGCGGAGATATGCAGGCGAGGCTCGTACCGCAGACGATAGAGGAAGAAGAGCGTTGCATTGCAATGGGCTTGAAGGATCCAAGACAATTGCTGATGCTGCATGACCTTGTTTCTGGAGACGATGCGATTTTTGCAGCGAATGGCGTTTCAAGCGGTGAATTGCTCGGCGGGGTACGCTTCCTCGGCGGGGATCTTGTTGAAACTCACTCCATTGTCATGCGTTCAAAAACCAAGACAGTCCGTTACATCACAGCACACCATCATCTTGAACACAAGCCACACCTAGTGATGGTTTAAAAGAGATACATACTAAGGGGGATCACGATGACCGATCAATTTTTTTTATACGATGAAACCGAAGAAACAAAAACGCGTTATGTAAGCTTTGTAGGTGAAAATCAGCGCTTTGACCTTGCCATCATGCAGACAGGTCGGTACTATGGCAAAAGCATCGTGATGGATATCCAGGGAAGCCGCTTCGCCATCCTCGGCCAAGATGACCTTGCTGAAGAAGGTTATCTCGAATTTGCCTACAATCTATCTGAAGAAGACGCGGAGGAACTTCGCTCATTCCTGCGGCCTATCCTTTAAATCTGGAACGAACTGTTTGTTTGATTTGTCTTACCAAAGAAATACTAAGAGGACAACAAGCAAAGAGGTGAGTTCATGAGTAAGGAAGACAGCGAAAAGTACTCTGATTTTTCGAATGTTGAAAAGCAGCGCAACTATATTACGGCCGAAGACTTTCCAGAGGGCGCATATGGTTCTCCGTTCCGGAAGGATGAGCCTGTAGAAGGCAAAAGCACGCCGTGGCGTGAAGGGCAGCGGTCCTACAGTAACTTCAACTATGAGTTCAAGTCCCTTCATCAGGGAACACCAAGGAAAGAAGCGGGCGCCCACCCAACCCATGATGACCCGAATGAAAGTGAACAGCCGCCGTATAGCATCTATAAGAAACAAGAAATGCTCCAATCATCATGATTGGAGCATTTCTTCTTTATTTATCCTGGCCTTGTTTCGCGACCTTCTTGGCGACAAAATAAGCACAGCCAAAATTGCAATACTCATATAAGTACTCGCTGACGGTACTGATTTTTGTATCGAAAGTTGACTTCTGGTTTTGATCATCGAAAAAGCCTCTTAACCGAAGCTGTCCATATCCCCAGTCGCCAACAATATAGTCATATTTAGTCAAGATCTCGCTGTATCTGGCTCGAAATGCTTCTTCATTAAAGCCGTCCCTGCTTTCGTCCACTATTTCATAACATAAATTATTGATGCAAATCATCGGTAGGTCCACCTCTTTTTCCGTAACGATCTGAATAGTTCTCTGTACAATGGCAAGGCTGAAACCTTGTATTTTTCTTAATTATAACTTATTCCCCATCAATTACTAAGCAAAAAAAATAATTTCAGAGCCATTCTAATGATTAGGAGGTGTTTTAATTGAAAAAAGCAATAATGGCTCTTGGCATTTGTGGTACTGTCGCTTTGACTGGCTGTGGAGCAGGAAATGATAATGCCTCACCTGGCAACCGTGAAGGCCGGACTGGAATTTACCAGCAAAGCGGTAATACATTGAATGCCAATGACCAGCGTCTAGAATTATACAATGAGGATGGGCGAAAAGGGTTCAATGATAGAAGCGAGGACTTCGGGTATGTGCGCCATCAAAAAACAGGAGTAATGGGCGCGGACGATATGGAAAATGCGTACAGTGCAATCGACCGCGAGCAAATTGCGGACATGATCAGCAGGTTTAGTTTAATGGCACAGAATGTTGATGATGTGTCGACACTTGTAACCGACGAGGAAGTTCTGATTGTATACGAAACGGACTCCGAAAATCGCGACCAGACTGCGGACCAGGTGAAACGTATGGCGATGTCAGTGGTTCCGCGCTGGTTCCATGTTTACGTTTCAGACGACACGAGCCTTCGCAATGAGGTCGAGAACTTTGCCTCACTGGATACAGACAGCCGTGATGTGGACGATTTGGTCGATGGCGTCGTAAAACAAATGCTTAAATCTCCTCAAGGCCGTGACATGACCTCTGGTGAAAATGCAAATGGCGAAGCAGAGGGCGAATTGAATGAAGAAACAGATAAAGACGATATCTCAAGACAGATGCAACAAGGAAAATAAAGAAAAGAGTTCAGCATGGTG
>NZ_BAUW01000178.1 GCF_000517385.1 Mesobacillus boroniphilus JCM 21738
CTTGCGCTTTTTGTTCCAATCGAATGTGGCTAATTTTGGCAAGTCCTAAATTGTTTGAGTGCCTGTCCATGCAGGGTAAGAATACACTACCGGTGCAACCGGATGAATCATACATTGAAATGGAGGAATTTAAAATGGCTAAAAAAGTAGTTGGAGTATATGATAATCAAACAGAATTAATTGAAGCAATTGAAGAATATAAAAACAACGGCTATGCCGTTCGGGATTTCTCAATCATCGGTGATACAAATGATGTTACTACTGCACTCGAAAGCAGAACAGGTGTAACGACTGAAAATATCGGAACTGATACTGACGACCATAGGGAAGGCGGTTTCTGGCAAAGCTTGATGACAGCATTTGACGCAGACAGAAATCTGGGTGGCAATGAGCCTTCAATTTCGGACCGTCTAGTTGGTGTAGGCTTAACCGATGACGCGGCAAGAGAATACGAAGAAGATGTTCGAAATGGTCGCATCATCCTATTAGCGGAAACGGCTGCGTCTGGGCTTGATGTTGAAGAAACAGGCTATGTTGCTGATACATCAGTAACAGGAACTTATAATACTGATACATCAGTGAGGGGAACATATGATAATACTGACGAGCAGACTTTAAGGTTAAGAGAAGAGCAGCTTGATGTATCCAAGGAAAGGGTACAGGCAGGTGAAGTGGAAGTCCACAAGGAAGTAGTAGAAGAGCAGCAGAAAGTAAACATCCCAGTCACGCGTGAGGAGGTTTACGTGGAAAGACGTGATGTGAATGAGACTGCTTCTGGCGTGGATGCTTCAGTTGGTGACGATGAAACAATCCGTGTACCAATTATGGAAGAGAAGGTAGAGGTCACCAAGAAACCGGTTGTTTCTGAAGAGCTTGTCATTGGTAAGCGAGAAGTGACAGATACTGAACAAGTCGTCGAAAGTGTAAAACATGAGGAAGCACATCTGGAAGCTGACGACAATCGTGTGGTCAATGAAGCAGACCTTGACCGCAACCGCAACCGTGACTCATTTAAGAATCCATCTGACCGTGATGGTTTAAATAATCCTTCTGGTATGTACCGTGACGGTTACAAGAAGAAATAAACATATCATGAAAAAATAAGAAAAGACGCCCAAAAGGCGTCTTTTCTGCGTATTGAGGCGACTGACTGCACGCCACATCGTGCATTTCCATAAAAAGAGTGTCTGTCGGCTTACACAATTCAGCTCATCGCTTGATAAATATAACACGTTGACGAATCATTAGCAAGAAGAAGTTTAATGGTGGATTCTTCTTGTTTCATGTTCACTTGATGCTGGGTAATAAGGTATAAAGAATTAGAGAAGGGGCACATCATGAAGAAAAAAACATTACTTATTTCATCTCTAATAATTATTATTTTCGTCTTACTAGCTGCCTTCAGTATGGTCAACCCTCAAAAAGGAGAAGGAGACAAGCTGGTAGTCGCATTCGGAGACTCACTCACCTATGGTTATGGTGATCAGAAGGGTTCGGGTTATATTGATACACTGCAAACCAAGTTGAATTATCAAAACAAAAAGGACTACAACTTTGATAATGAAGCTATTTATGGTCTTGAGTCCTCTGGTATCCTTACTCAGCTATCTGATGTCAGTATTAGAGGGAAGCTTGATGAAGCAGACTATTTTATCCTTTTTATCGGTACTAATGACTTAATCAATAGCAATGGCGGGAATTTAAAGAATCTAAAGCATAGGGAAATAGAAAAAGGGCAGAGAGATTATTTGCAGAACTTGAGGGCGATTCTCAATATTTTGAATGATAACAATGAAAATACGCCGATTTTCCTGCTGGGCCTCTATAATCCATACCCTGACAACGCCGCCATCGAAGCGATAATTAAGGATTGGAATAAAGAAATTATAAAAGCTGCGAAAAATGAAAAACAGGTCATTTACATTCCAACCAATGACCTGTTTAAAGGAAAAGATAAACAACAGTATTTCAGTGATTCGCTTCATTTGAATGATAAAGGATACAATCTGATCGCTGATCGCATTTTAAAAAACTACAAGTTTGAATAGAATTTCTGTAATGGTGCCTGGCAAAATCTAATGCCAGGTTTTTTTTTGAAAAAAAATTACCATGAAACCTATTATGGAGGAAATTCGTAATATAATAGATTAAAAGGATAGCTGAAAGGAATTTTAACGTGAAAAAGAAGCTTTTTGGGAACGTATCGATCACTTTTTTGCTGATTTTGGCTGCGCTCCTTTTATATTATCAATTCCTCACCCAGCCTGAAATTAATGAAGATGTTCCTTTGCCGCAGGACCTGCATCCTGTTGTCCAGGAGAATAAGGATATGCTGGTACAGAAGGCAGCTGAGAGAGGCATAAAGGTCTTGGTGACTGATGGGTTCCGTAGTTTTGAAGAACAAAATCAGTTATATGAAAAGGGGAGGTCAAGAGAAGGTCAAATAGTCACACATGCTAAAGGCGGGGAGTCTTACCATAATTTTGGTCTGGCAATTGATTTTGCTTTAGTGAATAAATCAGGAAAAGCCTATGGGACACTAACTATGACGGAAATGGCAATGGGAAATCAGATTGGATGGAAGTAGTAGGAATTGCCAAGGAGCTCGGATTTATGTGGGGAGGAGACTGGAAACACTTTAAGGATTATCCGCACATAGAAATGCGTTTTGGCCTGACGATCAATGACCTGAAACGTGGGAAGCGTCCACCACAAGACGCGCTGACAGCATCACAAAATTAAACATCGGGGCCACGAGGCTCCGATGCTTTTTTATTTAATAGGAAATTATCACTAGCG
>NZ_BAUW01000177.1 GCF_000517385.1 Mesobacillus boroniphilus JCM 21738
AACCTTTAACGTATTTTCTGCATCAATAATTATTTGTTCATCTATTTCACCTATAAAGTCCGCTTCTTCTTGGTTAGCTTCTATAATCTTTAATGCTTTTTGTAAATTGATCATATCTCTCCTCAGGGAATTTAAATAACATTCATTA
Source organism: Mesobacillus boroniphilus JCM 21738 (assembly GCF_000517385.1). GTDB lineage: Bacteria > Bacillota > Bacilli > Bacillales > Cytobacillaceae > Mesobacillus > Mesobacillus boroniphilus. Next base: position 149 of record NZ_BAUW01000177.1, read on the forward strand.
CCACATTTCTTCTTAAACTCCCTCAGTTAAATACGGTTTACTCACGAATGCTCGCTTATTCGCAGGATTTCATCCTCCATGGATATATATTTCTAAATTATAAGGAGTAGATTCTGGACAAATGGCTACGTGGAGACATAGAATAGAGGAGTAGGTTCATATTTCCCTCCCATGTCTCAACGGGTCAATTACCCTCTCATTCCTTCGTCATGCCTATCCAAGTGGTGGAGGCCAGTTTTGCTAACCTGATGGGTCAGTGCCCTTTTGTTTAAGAAACCTGGTACTCCGTACATATTTGAAATCCTGCGAATAAACCAATACTCGATTTAAGAGTTCTCTTCGAGAACGAACGATTGATTTACCTACGCTGCCAACTCCGTAAATGCTTGAACATTCTTGGCACAATACGATTCGTTTTTACGTGCTATTCCTACAAATATTCTGGCCAACTTACCAACTATTTTCATAATAGATTTCATCTTTTTCATTTTTTTGACTTTAACCTTGTTGGAGTGAATGGCTTTGAATTCCGGGTTGTTCATCACTAGGCTCATAGTGGCTAAATAAAGGAATCGCCTCAGCCTTGCTCTTCCACGCTGGAAATGACAATTTGCCCTTTCCACTTCCCTGAACTAGCTTCAGCGAGATGCAGTCCTGCATGGCGAAGTAGAGAATTGCCGTGTGAAAAACCACTTAAATCTCCTGCTTCCCCTAATATACCAGCTAACGAAATTTCACTAATTCCCTTAATCATAAGCAACTTATTTGCGAAAGGAATTTTAGGTAGTTCATCCTTAACGTTCTTTCTTCACCATATCAGCTACCCTGAGCTATCAGGCAAACGTAATACACCAAATTGTGATTGATGTTCCCCATAGAAAATATTAAATTTATTAGACCTTAAAAATTACCCCTTTATAAACATATGATAACTGTATATTTCTATAGAAAAGCCACACTTCCTTCTAGAAGTGCGGCATTGATAATGTTTGTCTATTTAAGCTAACCTGCTTCGTTCAATAAGGAGTTCAACAAAAAAGAGTGGGTCAATCCTGTGTGAATCAATGCACCCTTGAGTTTAAGCATAAATCTTCACAATCAAAACCTATTTATTCTAAACTATTTTTTTTATTGCAGAGACTACTACTTCCGGTTCGTCATTTTGTATATAGTGAGCACTATTTTCTGCGATTATTAATTCTCCATCTGAGGATATTTCAAGAATCTCTCTCTGCATTTCATTCCATAACCCTTGTGATTCCATAGAATAATGTGCTTTCTTACCTGCCGAAAGAACAATTAATGGTACGTTTAATTTTTGTCTAGTTTCTTTTAATTGCTTAAGGCTTTCCATAAATTCATCATAATTTCCTTCGTAAACGAATTGCTTGTTATATGCTTGCTGAAAATTTTGTGACATCGTGGGGAGAAATCTTTCTCTGTAGTCTTCAGGCGTAGAGTCAATCAGGACTAATCCACTAACTTCATTTGGATATTCTGTAGCAAACATCCGCATATTAACTCCACCAAATGAATGACCTACTAATATGTAGGGAGGTTTGATTTGGGCTTCACTAAGTAGTTCCTTTAATTCTTTTACCATTTCACGGCTGGTTCTGGGGTTACTACTTTTTTCACTTTTCCCAAGTCCAGCTCTATCATAAATTAGTACACTAGAGAACATTGAAATCTCCCTTAATACTGAATTCCAGGCCTTGGAATAATCTCCATATCCTGCATCCATTATTACTGTTGGCTTTCCCTTATTCTTTCCCACTAATTTAGCATATAGTTTACAATCACTTATTTGTATAAACATTTCTTTATCCATTGGCTCATTCCTCTCGATTGGAAACCTCTCTTTAGTAAAAATATAACATCTCACTTCTTCTTCAACTAACCTGCATGTTAGCTAAATAAGGAAATCAATAAAAAAGGCCGTTAATCCTTTTGGATCAACGCACCCCTTCGCTGAACCTTCTTTTGCTAAACTGCTCCCCCCTGTTCGAAAATAAGCAAGAATGTGCCTAAACACTTTTGTATCAATATTTTTTATAAACTAATTATTTCTAACTTATAACTCCTAAATAATAAAGAACAAAATATGCAATAAAGCACAATAGAGATCCTACTAAGAAGGGATTAATGGTTAATGTTGCTTTCTCATGTTGAGGCTTGTAATTTCCTAAGAACATATGGAAAACTGCTACCTGTGAATTCTTTGACAATGCGTCTCCTTTAGAACTAAATAAAAATGCTATAATGGTAAATCCAGCTGACCCTAAAAACATTGTATCTACAAGATTTGTTTCAAAATAATGTGATACCCAAAAAAGCAAACCTAATTCTAAAGCCAGGACTAGTAAAACGAAAAATATATACCATTTTAACTTCAATGTATCCCCCCCTTTTATAGTATTTATTACGAATAAAATCGTCAGAAGTTTCAAATTTAAATCTTAAGAAGCCACTTCCCCTATTCGGTGTCTAATTTGACTAATCAAACTCAGTCCGCTGCCAACTGGTAACTCCAAGCCAGTTCTTCTCACTGCTGGATCTACACCTGCTCACACCTAATCTGCAATCATTTTCAAACTTCCTACTGACTCGTACTCCTTCATTCCTAACTGTTCTCTAAATTCTTGTTGAACTAACC
>NZ_BAUW01000176.1 GCF_000517385.1 Mesobacillus boroniphilus JCM 21738
GGACAAAGTGGTAGTAACTGATTCTTATGGAAAACCAGATTTTGAAAAAGTTATCTTTATTTATAAGTGAAAAAAAGTTGTAATTATAAGTGTTTAATCATTGTTTACATAGAAACAAAGAAAACAATTGGGTTGATATTAAGTTGGATTTGCCCTACTTCTTTTTTTGTTCAGCTAGGTGGCTGATAGGTAAGTTACTGCCAGACCCGTAAATCAAACCAGTGCTATAAAACCTACATTGATTAGAACATCAAGTTTATGATGGATTTAGTTGTGAAGAAATGTTCTGCGCGAAACGTTTCCTTATAAGTGCCAAAGCACGAAGTAGGAGAATTGCTATTAAGCAATTACAACTGATTAATTGAAACTCGGAATGAAAGCCGTCATGTTGAGCTGAAACGAGTTGTCTGATCCTCCTACATGCACATAATGATAGTAGTCAGGATGTGTATGAAGCTAGGTAAAGTCGGCTGAAATGAACCTAAGTTGCTTATCTAGAATATGGTTTGTGATAGGTCGGGATGCTACAAAATATCTATGGTGAGAATGTCCAACTGGACTGACGAACTTGCGAATGTACGGGTCTAGATTTTAATACGCTCGAAAGGCGTATGCTGCGAACGCAGTGTCAAACACCGGAAAGTACGAGTAGTGTATAGGAACTTCGGGATATCTAACAAATGAGGATATAGGTTGGCAGGCTTAAAGTGAGCACCTACGGATATATGTAAAGCTAGATTAATCGGAACGTTGTAAGTAAGAAACATCCACTATTAAACGACTACTATCGGGATGGTGTCTATAAGATAATGTATTTATCGAAGTGACTTTATTCTTGCGAAAGTAGGGACACAGTACCGTTGAAGCGTGTAACGAGCGTGGAGGGATAGTCCCAAGTCTTCTCTTTGAAAACTAACATAATTAAATGAAACTCACAGGGTCGAGTAAGATGATGGGATTTTCCGCAAGGAAGGAGAAACAATCCATCGGTGAGTACAGCTTTACGACATGCAGAATATTACGGTATGCAAGACATATTTGATGACCTTTATAAGCGAAGTAAAACCAATGCTACCAAGGGTTTAAGGCTATATGAACATATCATATCGAAAGACAATATCTTATTAGCCTTTCGGAATATTAAAGCGAATACAGGTTCAAAAACAGCCGGAACTGATGGCATCACGATTGACCAATACAAGATTGAAAACGCTGATGAATTTATTGAGGAAATTCGAAAAACATTACAGAATTATAAACCTCAAACGGTACGAAGGGTTGAGATACCCAAACCCAATGGAAAGAAACGTCCATTGGGTATTCCGACTATGAGAGATAGACTAATTCAACAGATGGTCAAACAAGTATTAGAGCCAATATGTGAAGCTCAATTTTATCATCATTCATACGGTTTTAGACCAAATAGGTCAACTCATCATGTAATGGCTAGATGTCAGTTCTTAGTCAATAATGTGAAGTTGCATCATGTAGTAGACATTGATATACAAGGTTTCTTTGACAACGTGAGCCATTCAAAGTTAATTAAACAAATGTACAGTATAGGAATACGGGATAAAAGAGTTTTAACGATTGTTTCGAGAATGCTAAAAGCACCAATCAAAGGTATTGGTGTTCCAACTAGAGGAACTCCGCAAGGAGGAATCCTGTCTCCTCTTTTATCAAACATTGTTTTAAATGACTTAGATTGGTGGATAGCTAACCAATGGGAATGCCTAAAAACAAAACATGTTTACGCGACCAATAGTAAGACAAGAGCGTTAAGGAAAACGAATCTTAAACAAATGTATATCGTTAGATATGCAGATGATTTTAAGATTTTCACAAATTCTCATCAATCAGCTATCAAAATATTTCACGCTACCAAGGAATACTTAAAAAATCAGCTAAACCTTGATATATCAACCGAGAAATCAGCGATTACTAATCTTAGAAAGAGAAAATCTGATTTTCTGGGTTTTTCTCTTAAAGCAGTAACCAAGCGTAATAAATACGTTGCCAATACACACGTTATGGATAATAAGATGAAAAATATACTAGAAAAACTTAGATATTTAATTCGCGAAATCCAAAATAAGCCAACACCGCATACTGTCATGGATTATAACGCTTATATTCTCGGAATAAAAAATTACTTCAAGGTTGCGACTCATATCAATAAAGATTTTGGGAAAATAGCCTATCGTCTATTGAAAACCATGTATAATCGTCTAAAACCAATTGGCAAATATGGAAAACCTATAAAGCCATCAGAAACATACAAGAGACTTCATAAGAATAATTTTAGAACATATAAAATTGCTGGTGCATATTTATTTCCATTAGGAGATATTCAAACAAAGAATGCCCTGAACTTCAGTCAAGATATATGTAATTATACAAATGAAGGAAGCTTAAACTTCATCAAAATCTTAGAGCTGACGTTGCCATAGAAATTAACAAAATGTTTGTCGCGCTGCCCCTTTAGTTTAATAGCAATAGGTAAGACTTTGATGTAATCTCTATCTTTTCCCCTGCTCCACACCCAACGTGCGGCTTTCACCGCATTAGGCGTTCCATCTTAGTCTTTTAGACTAAAGCAACTATATGTGGCTTTAGTTTGACCATTGAGTGTCTGAATTTCCACTAGTTCGCCTAGTTTATTATAAATATATTTGTACTGGCTATCTTGAGTACGATTACCACTTGGATCATAGCTGTAGCTTTGTCCATCGGATTGAGTCAACTGATTGTTGTCATTATACGAATAGGGTAAATTACCATCTAAAAAGGTTAAAAATAAAACAAAGCTTAATATTGAAAAAGTAAAAGACAGTTATTTAAAG
>NZ_BAUW01000175.1 GCF_000517385.1 Mesobacillus boroniphilus JCM 21738
ATCTGGTAAAAAAGCCTGCGGAGAAACGAACAGCCGCAAGCTGATTGAGGAACTCATGAGCAAGTATCCAAGCGCCCAGCCTTTCTGGATGAATTACAGAAGATAAAATAAGTTTAGGCTCATCCTTTTGTGGATGAGCCTTTTATGTTCCCCTATCTATTTCCTCAAAGTAGCAATCATCCGGTTTGGATTCAGCAATAAATCCATTGCATCGAGGATATTATCGATTAAAACATCACTTTTCAGCAGTGTCGCCGTTGCACAGCCTTCTCTTCCGGCCACAGCAATCGCAAGAACGGCTTCTTCGAACATGGATGCATCGTTAGCTCCATTTCCGATACAGATGGCACCATCAAGTCCGCGAATGAACTCCCCTTTTTCACCTGTGTGGTCATCAGAGCGAAGAATCTGCACCGATACCGGCAGGCCGCTGCATTGTCTAGCGACGGTTCCATTGGTATCTGCTGTAATGACATGAATCTCCATGTCTTTGCTTAGAAGCATGATTCTTTCAGCCACGCCAGTGATCAACTCACCGTTAAAAGCAATGGTTCCGTTAAAATCCAAAACAAGATGATTGATATTAAATTGGCCTCTGCCCGGGATGTTCAATGCAAGCATGAATATGCCTCCCATTTTTGATAGAATATCGTTATTATACACCTGCTTGGAGGATGTTAGATGAAAAAGAGCAATGTCATACTTTATATCGCGATGAGCCTGGATGGATATATCGCTAGGCCAGATGGCGCCGTTGACTGGCTCGATGATGTGGAAGGCGATGGCGATAATGGTTACAATGAATTCTACAGCAAGGTTGGGACAGTGATAATGGGCCGTAAAACGTACGAAGAGGTTTTGAGACTGACGGATGAATTTCCTTATATCGGAAAAACTTGTTACGTTTTATCGCGACAGACACATAAAAGCAGCTCCCATGTCATGTTTACCGATGAAGAGCTGGAATCCCTGGTTTCGCGTCTGAAGGAAAAATCCGTTGGGAACGTCTGGCTTGTCGGCGGCGGCCAGCTTGTGAAGCAGTTCATTGAGAAAAAGCTGATTGATGAATTGGAGCTTTATATCATCCCGAAATTGATTGGTGATGGTATCCCGCTGTTTCCAGAAGGCACTCCACCAGCGAATTTCGAATTAACTGGAACAGAAAGCTATGGACAGATTGCAGCACTAAGATACAAATCCAAAACTAATGGCGCTGGATGACTTCCAGCGCCTCATTTTTAAAGATCTATTTTAACAGAGTCAAGCTTTTCTCCCGACTCCAATGCCGGTTTGACTTCGATAAAATCTGAATCAAGCACCATCGGGATGGTGATCCGCCTTTTCTCCGTCACCGTTCCATTTTCGATTTTTTTCTCTATTTTTGCATCCGAGGTTCCGCCAATTATTTGCTCGCCCTTGTCGTCAAAAAGGTCGAGCATCACTCTTTGGCCTTCTTCAGGATAACTCATTGTATATTCAATGGCTGTCGAAGATTTACCGGTAATCAGCTTTTCGAACGTGATTTTATAATCACCAAGCTCACTTGCCTGTTCAAGCGCAGCTGTTTCAAATGGAAGCTGTTTAATAGGCACGTCAAAATTCCATTTCGCCTGTTCGTCCTTCCAGTTGTCATTGATTTCTCCGATTCCAATAATCTTGAATGGCAAAGTGGTTTCTGCCGGCAATTCTGCTCTTGGATAGCTTAGCTGGATATGCCCTTTGTAGCCTCCCTCAGCAGGCAGCAGCTTTACCAGCTCCATCGTTTCTTCGATATTCGAATCACGATCAAAAATTTCATAGAACGCATAAATCGCGTCCTCGTCGCCCTTCACCTCACCCTTAACATCAAAGGTGACACCAATTATTGCTCCGTCATAATAAGCTTCCGTAACTCTCACATCAATTCCATCAAAAGCTGCCTTTTCGTTCAATTCGGTGATGAGCTCTTGCGAGGCCAGATTTCCGGCAACCTTGTCATGTTCATAAAGCTTCGCCAGGAAAGGAATATCCGCCATCACATTCCCTACCGACGGCACCATGAATCCTGATGCAACGAAAAGAACTGCGGCAGCGGCAACTGACGCCCCTAATACTTTAAAACGTGATTTTTGCTTAGCTCTCATCTTGCTTCCTTTCCTTACCCCACCCTGGATTGCGTTTAAAACATCAGCTTCAGGAACCTCAATCTGATTCACCGATTCATGAAACATTTTCTTTTCCATCGTGCTCGCCTCCTAATCTAGTTTTCAATTACTTCCGACCGCGCTGCAGATAGGTTTTTATGGTATTTTCAGGTCTGGCCATCGTTCTGGCAATCTCGCTGATTGGCACGTCATGATAGTAAAACAGGATAATCGCCGTCCGGTGCTGAGCTTTCAATAGAGTAATGGCCTCCATCAAATCGAGGTTCTCTGCCAGCTTATGGTCACTGTTTGAAGGCAGGTCAACCAGTTTCTCAACTGGCATTTCTTTTCTTCTTTTTTTCAAAACATCATATGCACAATGGATCAAGATCCTTGTCAGCCATGTTAAAAAGTAGTCCTCATTCTTCAGCTGTTCTATTGCCAGGAAGGCTTTACAGGATGTTTCCTGGACGATATCAAGGGCATCCTCCCTGTTTCCTGCATATAAATAAGCGGTCCTATATAATCGTTCACTATGTAAAATCAATAGCTCTTCAAACGCCTTTGCATTTCCCTTGATTGCTTTCTTCACAAGCTTAGCTTCCTTCATTTCCTGACCTCCTTTCACTCTTTAGAACAAAACCAGGTTAGAAAAGCGCAAGCGCCTTGGTCAGCCCCGACAAGCGCTGGAGGGCCGACCAGTGAAGTCGCTCTTTGACTTCATTGGGCGGACCGAAGCGTCTCGAGGGGCTAGGCGCTGG
>NZ_BAUW01000174.1 GCF_000517385.1 Mesobacillus boroniphilus JCM 21738
AAAAAGTTTTTTTACTTTCTTATAATATTAAAAAAACCGCTATTAAAAAGCGGCTTTACATTTCATATATTACTTTTCCTTTTCTGTGCTAACTTCTATTCCAGCTTGCTTGTAAAAATCCATTTTTTCTTGATTATACTGATCAGTCTTTTCATTGAATTTTTTTATTGTTATTTAAGACAACTTCATATACTTCATTCACTTTATTTATTTGTTCTTCGAGTTTTTCAAAACTTAATTCCTTATCTTTAAGTATTTCATAGAGTTCTTTGTCATATTGGAGTCCTTGTTTGTAGTTTTCATAAAGCTTATCATGAATTTCATATCTTTCATTCATAGTCGCCTGCAGTTCAGTTGCCTGCTTCTTAAGGTCGGCGTCATCTATTTCGTCGATGATTTTGTCAACATTCTCAAACTCTTTTTCGGATTCATCTATACTTTCACTTTCTTTATCAATATGTTCTGCACGTTTGTCAGCTATAGCCAGTGCCTCATCTGCCAGCTTAACAATTTGGTCATATTCTTTCATTCCAAGAGAAATGATTTGCTCATAAATTTCCTTTTCTTTCTTCTCCAACTCTACAAGCGGATCCTGCTGATCCTCAAACCCTTTTTCGATTGAAACGACCTTCTCAAGCGCTTCAAACATTTTTTCCTCTGGTGATTGCTTGTCCAGGCACCCAGCTAGACTTAAAACTCCAGCCATCATTATAATGGCTAAACTTATTTTTTTGATTATGGACAAAATAATAACCTCCTCATTGATACCAATTTTACTATAGCGATTGCGACGGGATTTGACAATAGATATGAAATTTTGCTGGAATAATTGTTCACCCTGGAAGCAGTATAGGCTTGTCCTTTCCCTCAATATATTCATTCCTCTGCGTTTTTATGCTCTAGGCTTACGCCTACACTTAATATTTTCTCGTGCATAGGCTATAGCAATCGACCGATTTACGGGCGAAAAACACAATTGAGGAGGTTCCCTAATGCAAGGTTACGGATATGGCTGTGGTTATCCCGTGGCAGGAGCAGGGTATGGCAGTGGATTCGCTTTGATTGTCGTGTTGTTCATCCTGCTGATCATTGTTGGCTGCGCCTGCTGGAAGTTTTAATAAGAAAATTGTAAGCGCCTTGGTCAGCACCGGCAAGAGTTGGAGGTCATGGCAATTTTGCAGTTAGGAGAGAGGGAGGGAGGGCTAGTCCCTCTCTCTTTTAACATTTCTAGTTAACTTTTTACTGTTCATTTGTTAGACTTAACATTATTACATACCAGAGGTGAAGTTAATGTTGACGATGAATGATATCGTCCGTGATGGACATCCCGTGCTCCGAAAAGTCGCGGAAGAGGTTCCTATGCCCCCTTCACAGGAAGATAAGACAGTGCTAGAAAGCCTGATTGAATATGTTAAAAACAGCCAAGATCCTGAAGTTGCCCAAAAACATGGGCTCCGTCCCGGAATCGGTCTTGCCGCCCCACAAATAAATGTATCTAAAAGAATGATTGCTGTTCATGTAACAGATGAAAAAGATAATTTATTAAGCCATGCCCTCTTCAACCCAAAAATCATCAGCCATTCAGTGGAACGTTCATACCTTGCAGCCGGTGAAGGATGCCTGTCAGTTGATGAGTCGATTCCTGGTTATGTGCCAAGATATGCCAGGATAACTGTAAAAGGGACAGACCTTGAAGGAAACGAAATTAAGCTTCGCCTGAAAGGCCTGCCGGCGATTGTCTTCCAACATGAAATCGATCATTTAAATGGAGTCATGTTTTACGATCATATTAATAAACAAGACCCGTATGCTGAAGTTCCCGATGCAAAGCCAGTTGAAAGATAAAAGCCGAATCCTGATAGATTCGGCTTTTTTGTGTCTTTAACTACATTAGTAATATTGGTTGCTTTGGTTAATCCGGAGTCATTTGTGACAGGTTTCTGGTTTCACTCTGTAAGCCTGCATATCATCCTGGTTCACTTACGCTGGGGCTGCTCTGTTCTAAATCAATTTCAGCTCTTTCAAAGCATGCCAGATACCGTCGTCATCTACATCCCGGGTAACCATATTCGCTAGTTCTTTCAATTCTGGTACAGCATTACCCATGGCTACCCCATTCGCAACTGTCTTGAGCATTTCAAGATCATTCAGTCCATCACCAAAAGCGTATACATCTTCCGGCTTGAAACCTAATCGATCCACCATCTTCTTTATACCCTCCGCCTTAGACCCTCCTGCGGGTAGGATGTCCACTGAGTATGGGTGCCACCTGATAAATGTGAATTCGGGATAAGTCTCCCGGTAATACTCTTCTTGAGCTTCTTCACAGAACAAAAGTGTTTGATACAGGTCTCGGTCTACATAAAACCGGTCATCATGTTCAGGATGGGCGAACTTCAGTCCCCCGAGGCTTGTTTCTATGTAATTGTGGTGCTTCACTGAGGATTTCATCGTCTTGTGGTTCATAAACACGACTGGATGTCCCTTATCAGATGCTTCTTGATATATTTCTTTTATCTTTTCACTGTTCAAAGGATTTTGGTAGATTGGCTCCCCTTCAAATACAACATATTGTCCGTTGAAACTCACAAATGAATCGATATCCAGCTCTTTTCTAAGGCTTTCGAACATGAACGGAGCTCGTCCTGTAGCAATGGCTACAAAAACTCCATTTTCCTTCAATGTTTCGATTGCCTTTTTAGCAGAGGCCGGCAGGTTTTTATCATGGTCCAGCAATGTACCATCAATATCAAAAAATACAATTTTACTCATGATCTTCTCCTTTGATGATTTTCTTGAAAGTATTTACTTATTTTTCCTAAACGCTCCTTTCGCATTTGATTTATATGCAGTAATCACGGTAGTCTATCAAATTCAATGGTGCGTGTACAGAAATAAGAAACTTGA
>NZ_BAUW01000173.1 GCF_000517385.1 Mesobacillus boroniphilus JCM 21738
CTACTTATCCGGGTGAAATAGAGACAGTTTAGTTCTCTCTTTTGAGAAACGCTCCCTTTCACAAGGTGTTAAATCAGAGCGTTTTAAAGTCTCAATAAGTTGCTGCATTCGGTCAAAGTGTGGATGGTCGGGATGATAGATACATTCAGAGGATGAATTAGCATATTTCCTGGCAGCTGACCCCACAATTATTAGTGAAGTAAGAGACGTAGAAAAATGAATACCGTAAAGGACTCCTATCATACCTCCTGTCGAGTGCCCGGCAAAGGTCCATTTGGCATAACCCAACGCCTCTCGGATTGCTTCAAGGTCAAAAGCGGCATCAAACATACTTAACTCATGAGCCTCTTGAGTCTCACTAGAATTTCCAGCTTCTTTTAAATTCACAAGGTAGACCGTATTATTCTCTGTCAAAGAATCTGCAAAGTAATCACCTGTATGATTAAACTCTGAATAATGATGAGTGATGCAAATTGGATTGCCCTCTCCTTTTACAAAGACCTCAAAATTTCCCCGTGCGGTATTGATTGTTTTCGTTTCCCAGTAGGTCATTACAAAATCTCCTTACCTATCTAGTTATCTTTACATTAATAGTCTTGGAATAAATCTTTCTACACTATTGAATACCTTGAGTCTTAATTTCTATAAAACAGGCAATAATTCCTCTTAGTATCCAATTAAATGGGAGGGATTTGTTTGTTATTATCAACTGCATGGAAATCCTATGAAGCTGATAAACGTATAGAAGGCTTTTCTCCTTATACTTTAAAAGCATATGGAATCCAAGCAAAGCTACTCATTGGTTATTTTAATGATCCGAATATTGATAGTTTCGACACAGAAAGGTTAAAGGAATATTTTGCTACTCAAGGTAAGGACTTAAAACCCTCTAGTATGGCTCGCAGGATTCGTTTTATGAAGTCATTGTTTCGCTGGTGTCACGAGGAAGGGCATATACCCCTTAATCCAGCAGCAAAGATCAAGGAGCCTAAAGCGGGCAAGAGAATTCCAAAGTTTCTATCAGAAAGGGAGATTGAACTTTTACGTGAAGCCTGTCTAAGTCCTATGGAAAAGGCACTTTTCGAATTTATGTTTTCAACTGGCTGCAGAATTGTATTTGGCAAGCAAAAAATGCATGAAACGGCAGTTAAAAATGTAGCCACCTGCCAACTGTATTCTAATTTTGTAATAATGACTCCTTATAGCGATGACTATCGCCGTTAAATACCACTAGATGAGAGTGATGGATCAGTCGGTCAATGACTGCTTCCGTCAATATTGGATCTCCAAAGACATGGTTCCACTGACCGAACTGAAGATTGGTAGTAATAATAATACTCTTGGCCTCATAACACATTGAAATAACTTGGAATAATAGTTCCCCACCTTGCTTGTGCAGTGGTATATACCCCAGTTCATCAAGGATTAATAAATCCAGCTTTTCTATTTGCTTGAACAATTTCGGCAGAGTACCCTTTTCATTTGCCTCTAGGAGCCGATTTACTAATCCTGCCACTGTGTAGAACTTAACTGATTTGCCAAACCTATGTATGGCATTCAAGCCAATTAAGGTCGCTAGATAGGTCTTTCCAACTCCTACCCCTCCATAAAATATCGCATTCTCTTGTCTTTCCATGAACTCTCCATTTAATAGGGATTCCTTTGTCAATCCTGTTGGAACCTGAACCTCACCCCAATCAAACGGTTTTCCTTTCACTTTTGGAGGGTAGCCTGTGTTAACAGGAGATTCATCCTGCGCTCTTCACGCTGCTGGATTTCAGCTTCAAAAAGCTCAAGTAGATATTCTTGATTACTCGCAGCTTCCACTTCATCAAAATTCTCCTTGATCCAGCTCAACTTCAGTCTTTTTGCATAAGACTTAATTATGTCGTTCATTATGATTCCACTCCTTTATGGAGCTTGTCATAATGTCCTAGTCCTCGTGTCGCATCCGGGAGTTGAGGCAAAGACGACCTCGGCTTTATGTCACTTCGGATTCCACGGCCATTAATAAGTTGATAGAATACTTGTTTAATCGCATCCACGGAGGGATGCCCACGTTCAGAGGCCATGACCAGTGCTTTAGTGATCATGATGAAATCATGGTCCTTCGAAGAAGCACGGGGACGTACCTTTTGCTCCAACATTGTCGAAAATGAATAATGAAAGAAGGATTGTTGGAGTGAGTGGAGAAATGGATATGTAATAATATTTTTTCAGACCTTAAATTGTTAAGCCAGGGGATGTCAGAGTGAAGAAATATGTACTAATTGCTGGACTAATACTAGGCATTGCTATCTCTTTTATCTTCTTCTATATATACGTGCGCAAGCTTAGGTAATGTAGTTAATATTGATCAAGTTGATCGCATTTTTTTGACAACAGTTGAAAGTGAAAGAGAAATCGAAGGGGTTGAGGTTGAAATTCCTAAAATAAACCAAGAACAAAGGAATAAACTTGCTGATTTTTTAAATCAATATCAAGTAAGACTAACAATGAAAGAGGGATGGACTTCTGATTATCCAAGTGAACAGTTTACTTTTCGCGTAGTATACAAAAATGGAGATACTCAGATTTTTACTTTCGAGCGAGAAGTCTTTGTCTCAACACGAATCTACCAAATAGTGAATGCTCCTTTGGATTATAACTGGATACAAAAATTTGAGCGTGAACTTCACTCAAATGATTAAGAATGTCTTTAAGCGGAGAATAATAAATTGAAGTATCTCGTTGAGCAGTACTCTCAAAGAACCCTGCGTAGAAGGCAGCTGCACACCTTGCTTTGAAATCACATGCTTTCGTTTACCAATGCTATTCATCAAAACATATATATTCATTAAATAACTCTCGATATTTTCAGATGTTTTCCTATTAAAATACAATAAGATAAAATGAATTATATGTATAGAATAAATTGCACCTTAAAC
>NZ_BAUW01000172.1 GCF_000517385.1 Mesobacillus boroniphilus JCM 21738
GCGACTCAAGGGGCTAGGTGCTGTAGCTAGACAATTCTCGAAGTGATTTTTATGGCTATCTTTTCGGTAATAAAAGAGAGCCTCTCCTTCAGCAGGAGAGGCTCTCTTTTATTATTTGGCTTGCTGGCCGGGGCTGACCAAAGCGCCTGTGCAATCTTGCAATTATTATTGACCTCCAGAACCGCCGCCTGATTCCCCGCCGCCACCGCCTCCGGAACCACCGCCGCCTTCTTCGGCTCCTCCTTCAGGCTTTTGTGTTGGCATTTCCTCAGCGGCTTTGACAATCAATGCCTGCAGCTTGGCCTTGAATAATGGGCTTTCAAAGGTTTCGGTCATGACTTTTTGCAAATGCTCCCGGTATTCTTTGCTTTTAAGCAAAGTGGTTAATTCCTTTTCAAGCTCCGGGTCTTTCATTACCTCGATCATCATGCCTTTGTATTCTGGGTCCTTCATAAGATCCTTTAACAGCTTTTCATTTTCCTTCTTCATGCCTTTTGCGACGCTCTCAGCGAACTTCGGATCCTCAAAGGATTTTTTCCAAAACTCCATACCTTTTTCGGAGGTCATTGTCTTTTCAACTGTATCAATTACGACCGGCTGGTCCATTATTAGCTTTTCCTTCATGCCATCGTCACCCATGACTTCCTGAATCGCTTTTTTCCATCATCAGTCTTCAGGATGTCGACAACCATTTTCTTTGTTTCTTCATAATCGACTTGCCCCCCTGCTGACTCGGCCGGAGCAGCGCAGCCGGCAGCTAAAAGTAAAAAGGTTGCAGGGAGTAAAAACTTCATGATCTTCTTCATCTTCCATTCCCCTTTCACATAGACAGCCCTAATGTTAGGATGAGTAAAACGACAAATTGTTATACACGAATAACGATACCTAGATTTTTCAAACCCGCATTGGTACAATCAAATGGTGAAGTTTAATTTTGTTTTGGGGGAAAAAATCGTGACAAGCCGTAATTGGGTACACTTATTTCTCACCACTCTGGTTGTTGGAGCTGTAACAACTGCTGTGGTTGGTTTTATTGTCCGCTGGAGTGAATTCCAGCAACTGTTGAGTGATTTCAACATTCTTGAATTCCTTTCAATTTTAGTATGGCTAATGGGTGTGGGTCTTATATTTAGCATTCTTAGCCAAATGGGTTTCTTTGCTTATCTGACTGTACATCGTTTTGGCCTTGGTATTTTCAAATCCCTATGGAATCCAGTGCAAGTCCTGTTGATTGCATTTGTATTGTTTGACCTCGTTTATTTGCGGTATAACGCGTTTGCCGAAAGCGGAGAGGGCATCATGTCATATATAGGCCTGGCGGTAATCGTTCTTGTCGCAGGGCTAATAGTGGCGCTTATGAAGGTGAAGCAAACAAATAAGGAAGCTTTTATACCAGCGCTGTTTTTCATGGTAGTTGTAACAGTGATCGAATGGGTGCCGGTACTCAGAGTGAATGAGCACAGCTGGCTTTATCTCATGCTGTTCCCGTTGTTAGCATGCAATGCCTACCAGCTGCTGGTGTTGCATAAGCTTAACCAGAAATCACAGGAAGAGCGCAAAGCCCTTGAAGAAAAGGTTAAAACAAATAAAAAAGCGCAAAAAAACCGTCCAACGCATAGTTGGACGGTTATTTTATTTCTGCTGATTTAGAGTCACCATTGGCGATCATTTCTGATACTGTGACCATCTTCAGATTCTTTGACCTGATATCCTTTAACACTAGAGGCAGTGCTTCCGCTGTTTGTTTTGCTGAATCAGAAGCGTGCATCAAAAGGATATCACCCTTCTTTGCCTTTGCAGCATTCTCGGCAATGACCTCAGTGCAGGATTCGTCCAATCCTTTGTATCAAGACTCCAGTGGACGACTGTATACCCGAGTCGTTCGGCAATTTTTAAAGTGCGTTGATTAAAATGGCCAGTAGGGGCACGCAGCAACTCAATGTTCTTAACGTTAAGCTTTTTAAATGCTTCCTGAGCTTTTAGGATATCACGCCTGATTTTTTCATCCTCTAGATCGGTATAATCCTTATACTCATATCCGAGCATGCCAATTTCATATCCATCTTTCACCATCCGGCTCACCAAGTCTGGATGTCTTTCTGCCCAGGATCCTGACAAGAAGAAGGTAACAGCTCCTGCTTTCTCTTTCTTCAGAACATCAAGAATCGGTTCCGCTTTTTCATCGCCCCAGCCAATATTAAAAGTCAAAGCTAAATCCTTTTCTCCTTTATAAATGGCTTTAGGACCATCCTTTGCTGAAAATGCAGGGATTTGGACCATGTTTTCCATGTAAAAGAACCATGCTGTAAAAAAGGCTGCAATCACGATGACAAAAGCTGTTTTAATCGACTTAGCATTCATTACATAAAAGAAATTCATTTTTTCACCACCTCGTCCAATGCACTCCTTGTCTCATTTTTATTCCGCAGGTCAAAAAGATATGATAATAAAAAATCAGATTATAAAAATCCGAAAAAAAGACAACACTACAAGCACTATGTGAAAATGAACAGGAGTGTATGTATGCTTGGTGTTCTGATCAATGAAAAGGAAATGAAAGAACTCGAATACCTCATTAAAAGGGAAATGGATGAAATCCTATTCGATCTGAAGGATGATCGTATTGATCATGTAGTAAAGAGGTCAATGAAAGAAAGATATCAAATACTGTTTTCGCTCTTTAAAAGAGTAGCATCTCCAAAAGAATGTCTTAAGTATATGCCAGCGAAGAAGAGCATGTATAAAGGATAAAGAACAAAAGAAAACTTTTTTTGTGATTTTTATTGACGGAAATAGATTATCCTGTTATATTAATAAACGTCGCTGCTGAGCCACTCGGTAACATGGTGATCGGCACGAAAAGTAATAAAGAATGTGGTTGACATCAAATCGGTCACATGTTATATTATAAAAGTCGCTTCTGAGCGGCGAGACAATGAATTGTT
>NZ_BAUW01000171.1 GCF_000517385.1 Mesobacillus boroniphilus JCM 21738
GTTCCTTGAAAACTAGATAATCGTAAGTAAGAAGAACCAAAGAAGAAACCGAGTGATCGCCATTTTAGTTTTCTCTCTATTCAATTAGAGAAATGACCTTTTAGGTTAAGTTAGAAAGGGCGCACGGTGGATGCCTTGGCACTAGGAGCCGATGAAGGACGGGACTAACACCGATATGCTTCGGGGAGCTGTAAGTAAGCTTTGATCCGGAGATTTCCGAATGGGGAAACCCACTGTTCGTAATGGGACAGTATCTTTACCTGAATACATAGGGTATTGAAGGCAGACCCGGGGAACTGAAACATCTAAGTACCCGGAGGAAGAGAAAGCAAACGCGATTCCCTGAGTAGCGGCGAGCGAAACGGGACATAGCCCAAACCAAGAGGCTTGCCTCTTGGGGTTGTAGGACACTCTACATGGAGTTACAAAGGAACGGGGTAGATGAAGTGGTCTGGAAAGGCCCGTCAGAGAAGGTAAAAACCCTGTAGTTGAAACTTCGTTCCCTCCTGAGTGGATCCTGAGTACGGCGGGACACGAGAAATCCCGTCGGAAGCTGGGAGGACCATCTCCCAAGGCTAAATACTCCCTAGTGACCGATAGTGAACCAGTACCGTGAGGGAAAGGTGAAAAGCACCCCGGAAGGGGAGTGAAAGAGATCCTGAAACCGTGTGCCTACAAGTAGTCAGAGCCCGTTCATGGGTGATGGCGTGCCTTTTGTAGAATGAACCGGCGAGTTACGATTACATGCAAGGTTAAGTTGAGAAGACGGAGCCGCAGCGAAAGCGAGTCTGAATAGGGCGAATTTAGTATGTGGTCGTAGACCCGAAACCAGGTGATCTACCCATGTCCAGGGTGAAGGTTGGGTAACACCAACTGGAGGCCCGAACCCACGCACGTTGAAAAGTGCGGGGATGAGGTGTGGGTAGCGGAGAAATTCCAATCGAACTTGGAGATAGCTGGTTCTCTCCGAAATAGCTTTAGGGCTAGCCTCACGTTGTAAGAGTCTTGGAGGTAGAGCACTGTTTGGACTAGGGGCCTCATCGGGTTACCGAATTCAGACAAACTCCGAATGCCAAAGACTTATCCGTGGGAGTCAGACTGCGAGTGATAAGATCCGTAGTCAAAAGGGAAACAGCCCAGACCACCAGCTAAGGTCCCAAAGTATACGTTAAGTGGAAAAGGATGTGGAGTTGCTTAGACAACCAGGATGTTGGCTTAGAAGCAGCCACCATTTAAAGAGTGCGTAATAGCTCACTGGTCGAGTGACTCTGCGCCGAAAATGTACCGGGGCTAAACGTATCACCGAAGCTGTGGATTGACATCTTAGATGTCAGTGGTAGGAGAGCGTTCTAAGGGCGTTGAAGTCAGACCGCAAGGACTGGTGGAGCGCTTAGAAGTGAGAATGCCGGTATGAGTAGCGAAAGATGGGTGAGAATCCCATCCACCGAATGCCTAAGGTTTCCTGAGGAAGGCTCGTCCTCTCAGGGTTAGTCGGGACCTAAGCCGAGGCCGAAAGGCGTAGGCGATGGACAACAGGTTGATATTCCTGTACCACCTCTTTATCGTTTGAGCGACGGGGGGACGCAGGAGGATAGGGTAAGCGCGCTGTTGGATATGCGCGTCTAAGCAGTTAGGCTGCAAGTGAGGCAAATCCCGCTTGCGTGAAGGCTGAGCTGTGACAGCGAGGGAAATATAGTACCGAAGTTCCTGATTCCACACTGCCAAGAAAAGCCTCTAGCGAGATAAAAGGTGCCCGTACCGCAAACCGACACAGGTAGGCGAGGAGAGAATCCTAAGGTGAGCGAGAGAACTCTCGTTAAGGAACTCGGCAAAATGACCCCGTAACTTCGGGAGAAGGGGTGCTCATTTGGGTGAATAGCCTAGATGAGCCGCAGTGAATAGGCCCAGGCGACTGTTTAGCAAAAACACAGGTCTCTGCGAAGCCGCAAGGCGAAGTATAGGGCTGACGCCTGCCCGGTGCTGGAAGGTTAAGAGGAGGGGTTAGCGCAAGCGAAGCTCTGAATTGAAGCCCCAGTAAACGGCGGCCGTAACTATAACGGTCCTAAGGTAGCGAAATTCCTTGTCGGGTAAGTTCCGACCCGCACGAAAGGCGTAACGATCTGGCACTGTCTCAACGAGAGACTCGGTGAAATTATAGTACCTGTGAAGATGCAGGTTACCCGCGACAGGACGGAAAGACCCCGTGGAGCTTTACTGTAGCCTGATATTGAATTTTGGTACAGCTTGTACAGGATAGGTAGGAGCCTGAGAAACCGGAGCGCCAGCTTCGGTGGAGGCGTCGGTGGGATACTACCCTGGCTGTATTGAAATTCTAACCCGCGCCCCTGATCGGGGCGGGAGACAGTGTCAGGTGGGCAGTTTGACTGGGGCGGTCGCCTCCTAAAGAGTAACGGAGGCGCCCAAAGGTTCCCTCAGAATGGTTGGAAATCATTCGCAGAGTGTAAAGGCACAAGGGAGCTTGACTGCGAGACCTACAAGTCGAGCAGGGACGAAAGTCGGGCTTAGTGATCCGGTGGTTCCGCATGGAAGGGCCATCGCTCAACGGATAA
Source organism: Mesobacillus boroniphilus JCM 21738 (assembly GCF_000517385.1). GTDB lineage: Bacteria > Bacillota > Bacilli > Bacillales > Cytobacillaceae > Mesobacillus > Mesobacillus boroniphilus. The sequence goes on from NZ_BAUW01000171.1 coordinate 2,571, forward strand.
AAGCTACCCCGGGGATAACAGGCTTATCTCCCCAAGAGTCCACATCGACGGGGAGGTTTGGCACCTCGATGTCGGCTCATCGCATCCTGGGGCTGTAGTCGGTCCCAAGGGTTGGGCTGTTCGCCCATTAAAGCGGTACGCGAGCTGGGTTCAGAACGTCGTGAGACAGTTCGGTCCCTATCCGTCGTGGGCGCAGGAAATTTGAGAGGAGCTGTCCTTAGTACGAGAGGACCGGGATGGACGCACCGCTGGTGTACCAGTTGTCTTGCCAAAGGCATCGCTGGGTAGCTATGTGCGGACGGGATAAGTGCTGAAAGCATCTAAGCATGAAGCCCCCCTCAAGATGAGATTTCCCATAGCGCAAGCTAGTAAGAACCCTGAAAGATGATCAGGTTGATAGGTCAGAGGTGGAAGCGCGGTGACGTGTGGAGC
>NZ_BAUW01000170.1 GCF_000517385.1 Mesobacillus boroniphilus JCM 21738
ACCAGGTTCGGCCAAAACAGCGGGAGATGTCCGTAACTTTGTCCGAAGTCATACCAGGTTCGGACAAAACAGCAGGAAATGTCCGTAACTTTGTCTTAAGTAGGACCAGGTTTGGACAAAATTTCAATGTAGAGTTGTAACTTTGTCCGAATCGCCATAAAAATCCAAGTAGACAGAATAGGCTACTTGGATTTTTTATTCTCCTTGCCACTCTCTAAGTTTATCTATCACTTTGTCGCCAACCTTACCGGCGTCTTCCTGCATTTGTTCAAATACTTTTTTCCATTTTGGAGCTTCTTCCTTTAGTTTTTCCTCAACCTTGCCAGCACGCTCTTTTAATTCCTTCTCCAGTTCATTTGCTTTTTCCCTTATTGCTTTTTCTGTTTCTTCATAATCAACGATGGCACCAGACTGCCTTTCGTTGATTGACTGGACACTGAATTCCTCCTGCTCGATGTGGGGAACTGCTTCTTCCATGATCGCCCTGAACAGAGGAACTACATCCTTTGAGCTGCTGCCGGATAAATAATGCTTGCGGTCAGTTTTATCATAACCAAGCCATACTGCTCCGACGATGTTCGGTGTATATCCTACAAACCATTGGTCCTTTGTTCCATTTATGTCTGCATAAGGCAGCTGAGTAGAGCCTGTTTTTCCTGCAATCTCAACACCTTCAATATTTGTTCCTTTACCAGTCCCTGTCTCGACTACATTCAATAACATAGAGGTCATTTCATTGGCCACTGATTTGGAAGTAACGCGTGTTGTTGAGCCGTCATGCTCAGCTATCACCTTGCCTGTGGGACCGACAATTTTTGTGATAACATGGGCATCATGACGCTTCCCGCCATTTGGGAAGACAGAATAAGCTTCAGCCATTTTTAAAGGAGAAACACCGTTATGCATACCTCCGAGGGCGAGGGCCAGGTTCTGATCTTCTGTTTCTACTTTGATTCCAAACCTTCTTACAGCATCAATTCCTTTATTCAAGCCTATTTCATTCAGCAGCCAAACTGCAGGAATATTAATCGATTTTTCAATGGCCTCATACATTGGCACTTCTCCCTGATAAGTATCAGAGAAGTTTTTCGGGCTATAATTTTTAAAAGACATCTTCTTGTCAACAAGCATGGAATCATACTCATAGCCTTCTTCTAATGCCGGTGTGTAAACAGCCAGGGGCTTCATTGTCGAACCAGGCTGAGCCCTGAGGTGGGTTGCCCGGTTGAATCCTCTGAACACCTTTTCTCCTCGTCCGCCAACCAAGGCACGAACGCCGCCATTTACGGGATCAAGCAGGACTGATCCGCTTTGGACTAAAACGTCACTTGCCCGGTCAGGAAATAGATGGTCCTGTCGAAACACTTTTTCCAGGCCGGATTGAATATCCTGATCAAGTTCAGTGTATATTCGGTAGCCTCTTGTCATGATTTCATCCTGGGTAAGGCCATATTTACTTGTCGCTTCATCCAAAACTGCATCTACATAAGAAGGATATTTACGATCGGCAAGAGAACCGCCTCCGTCTTCCAGGACGATCTTTTCGGTTTTTGCTTGTTTATATTGAGGATCCGATATCATCCCCAGTTCGTTCATTTTAGATAAAACAATATTTCTGCGTTTGATGGCAGCTTCATAATTATTATAAGGATCCAGAGCAGAAGGGGCTTTAAGCAGTCCGGCAAGCAGTGCCGCCTCACTTATCGTCACATCTTGGATTTCCTTTGCGAAATATTTTTTACTTGCGTTATTGATACCAAATGCACCACTGCCGAAATACACCTGGTTCAGGTACATTTCTATGATTTCGTCCTTTTCATACACCTTTTCAAGCTCAACTGCTAAGAATAATTCTTCTACTTTACGTTTGTATGTCCGCTCTGAAGATAACAGAGCATTTTTTGTCAGCTGCTGGGTTAAGGTACTGCCGCCTCCGGTAATGCCTCCAGCTAAAAGGTTTCCAAAGAAAGCACGTGCGATACCTTTAATATCGAATCCGTTATGTTCATAAAATCGTTCATCCTCAATCGCAATGACGGCATTTGGGACATGATTTGGCATATCTTTTATCGATACTCCGCCGGTACGGTTGGTAGCAAGTTTACTTGCTTCGTCGCCATTACGGTCATAGATTGTTGTTGCCTGGCTCAATCCATCCTTCAGGGTTTGGACATTTGCCCTGCTAGCGATAAATGCGAACCAAAGGATTGACAGCAATATGAAAACCAATAAGATTAATAACAATATTTGAGTCAGGTGGCGCCGTTTCCAAAATCGAACAATTGCCTCCCAAAATTGTTGCAGTAATTGCATATGATTTCTCCTTTTAAAATAAAGCTTTTCAGCACAAGTGATTAGGTGGAACTATAATTTACCTTCCATTATATATGATTTACTGTATTTCAGGAAAGTTGAAGCCATTCTCCTGGCGTAAGGGATCATAGGATGGGATTAAGTCTGATAAGTCGATGGGATATTATTCAAGCATACAGACTTATGAGATCTAGAAAGATAGTGTGGGTCGTATATAAAATAATGCTCTTGGTATAAATGAAAAAAATACAACAAAACTAACTATAGGATTCTTACATTTGGTGGAGACCAATGAAACTTTTAGAAGAACCTTAATTCTCTTAGGCAGGGTGGTTACTATTCTGCCGTTGATGTTGTTTGCGACTTTGTTTATGGGGAGACGCTCAATAGGAGAATTGCCTATTTTTTACTTTTTAATCTTATTGGCTTTTGGTGCGGTCGTTGAGGCGGACATTGTCGACCTGAAGATTCCTCATACACATACCGGAATTGCAATTGTGGCTTCTATGGTATGAAAGTTGATCTTCCATTTCAGCACAATCCATTTGCTTTCTTCCTGGCAATCAGTATGGCTGTGTTATTGGATAGGATAAAAATATTTCTAACTGAACGTCTGGACATCAGTCTAGGCGTTTTTTAATTAATAGGAAATTATCACTAGCGTTGCATTAAAGTTTTACTGATAAGTCAAATGAAAAATTTGTTAGTGAAGTTGGACTCTGG
>NZ_BAUW01000169.1 GCF_000517385.1 Mesobacillus boroniphilus JCM 21738
TGCTAAAAGCTTTGAATGAAACAGTCTTTAAAAATCTGCCGGGGTAATTTTTAAAGAAAAGATTTACTCATTTCTCTTTTAAAATAATGAAAAATGTTTTATATTAGATATATAACTAATTAGATATTCATCGAATTAATAAAATGGAGTGATTTTATGCAGCTGGATAATTGTTGCTTTTCATAAAGCAATGGGGGACCCAACAAGGTTAAGAATAGTGGCTTTGCTAGCCAACGGGCCGCTTCATGGCCAGGCAATTGCCGGAAAACTAGGCCTTACCCCGCCGACAATCACACATCATATCAAAAAATTGCGGGATATCAATGTCATTTTTGAGCGCAGGGACAAGAACACGATTTATTTTCACTTAAATGAGTCATTAATCAAGCAACAGGCGAAAACACTTGGCAAGTTGATTGAGAAAAAGGAAGGGGAGGTGGAAGCAATAATCGAACAGAATATCGAAAGACAAAAGGTTATTGAGAATTTCTTTACAAAAGATGGTAAATTAAAGAACATCCCGGCGCAACGGAAGAAGAAACTGATGGTATTCGAATATATGGTCCGTGGGTTGAAAGCCGGAAAGAAGTATCCAGAAAAGGAACTGAACGAATATATCACGAAGTTCCATGAGGACTATGCGACAATCAGAAGGGAATTCATCATCAATCATTACATGTATCGTGAAAATGCGATTTATGAATTGAATCCTGAAGAGATGTGGGCAAAACCAGAATGATTCCTGAATAAAGCCAAAACCGCCTGAGACCTCGTCTTCGGCGGTTTTTCTGTAGGCAGAGATTAATACAGTTCGGGTTGGCGATCGGTGAAGATAGGAATTCTGCTCCTTGCTTCCTTAACCTCATCCAGGTCGATTTCTGCAAGAAGGATTTCCTCACCTTCTCCACCTTCTGCAATCACGTCACCCCATGGACCAATGACCATGGAATGGCCAGCAAATTTATTGTTAGGGTCTGAACCGGCCCTGTTGCATGCTATAATAAAGCATTGGTTCTCAATTGCACGGGCGATGAGCAATGCTCGCCAGTGTTCCAACCGCTGGATTGGCCACTCAGCAACAACAAACATCGCTTCGACTCCCTGGAGTGCATGTGCACGGACCCATTCCGGGAAGCGGATATCATAGCATATCAGCCCTGCAAATTTGTGGCCATCTAAAGTAAATAACCCTTTTTCCTTTCCGGCAGCCAGATACAGATGCTCATCCATGAGCTTGAACAAGTGGAGCTTGCTGTATTTTCCTGCCTGCTCACCATTCTTGTCGAATACAAGCAGTGTATTCTCAATGCCTGCTTCGGTTTTATTGGCAACCGAACCGCCAATAAAATGGGAATTGTATTTCTCAGCTGCAGCCTTGAAAAACACTTTGGCTTCTTTTGCGTTTTCTTCTGCAGTGTCTTTTAAATTATCGAGATCATATCCGGTAGTCCAGAGTTCGGGAAGGACAATGAAATCAGGTTTTTGAGCATTTGCCTGGTGAATCAGTTCGGAGGCTTTTTTGTAATTTTGCCTAGGATTCCCAAAGGCAATGTCCATTTGAAGGCATGCTATTTTATATTTCATCAATGATCACCGCCATACTTTCTGAAAATTATATCTTTACAAGTTACTATTTACGTTATATCATTTGTGACTAGAATTTCAAATAAATATTTAAAATTACTAATATATTTCCTAAGCAGGTGAGAAAATGGAATTTCCACAATCAAATTTACTGAAAAACCTGCCCAAGCAGTTTTTTGCTTCACTCGTACAAAAAGTGGGAGCATATACTGAAAAAGGGGCAGACATTATAAACCTGGGACAGGGGAACCCTGACCAGCCTACTCCACAGCACATTGTTGAAAGTTTGAAGCAAGCTGCGGATAATCCCGTCAACCATAAGTATTCGCCCTTCAGAGGCTTGCATTCGTTAAAAGAAGCTGCAGCAGCATTTTATAAAAGGGAGTATGGAGTCGAACTTGAACCAGAAGAAGAAATTGCCATCCTGTTCGGTGGCAAGGCTGGCCTGGTTGAAATTCCTCAATGCCTGTTGAATCCTGGGGAGACCATTCTCGTTCCAGACCCCGGCTATCCTGACTACATATCTGGAGTCGAACTTGCGAAGGCGAAGATGGCGACAATGCCACTGAGAGAAGAGAACGGCTTTCTGCCTAATTATGCTGAATTAAGTGCAGAGGATTTGGATCAAGCAAAACTGATGTTCCTCAACTACCCAAATAATCCTACGGGCGCGGTAGCACACCAGGAATTTTTTGATCAGACAATCGAGCTGGCCAGAAAAAATGAAATTTGTGTTGTCCACGATTTCGCGTATGGGGCAATTGGCTTTGACGGGAAACGGCCACAAAGCTTTTTACAGTCAGAGGGTGCCAAGGACGTAGGAATCGAAATTTATACGCTCTCGAAAACGTATAATATGGCTGGATGGCGTGTTGGCTTTGCAGCAGGGAACAAGAGTGTGATTGCTGCGATTAACCTGCTTCAGGACCATATGTATGTCAGCTTGTTTGGTGCTGTCCAGGAAGCGGCAGCAGAAGCTTTGTTAGGGCCGCAGGAATGTGTAGCTGAGTTAAACGATTTATACGAATCAAGAAGAAATATACTTATTGACGGATTGAACAAAATTGGCTGGCACGTCACAGCACCAAAAGGCTCATTTTTTGCCTGGCTTAAGGTTCCGGAACACTTCACTTCGGTTGAATTCGCGGATTTCTTGCTTGAAAAAGCACATATTGCAGTTGCGCCAGGTGTTGGGTTTGGGGAACACGGAGAGGGCTTTGTGAGGGTTGGCTTGCTGAGCTCCGAGGAGAGATTGCAAGAAGCAGTCAGCAGAATCGAAAGCTTGGAAATTTTCAAAAAATAGTTGACATTGATTTATGAACCTGACATAATCCTAATTAATAAATTTACTTTAACCAATTAAATAACTTGATTAAATTATTTTCTTATCAAGAGCAGGCGGAGGGACGAGCCCGATGAAGCCCGGCAACCGATCCAGCATAAGCTGGGCACGGTGCTAATTCTTGCAGCGTAAAGCTGAAAGATGAGAAGAGTTTAGTGTATTTTCTAACCTCTTCTTTGTGAAGAGGTTTTTTTATTGTTTAGGAAACTATAAAATTT
>NZ_BAUW01000168.1 GCF_000517385.1 Mesobacillus boroniphilus JCM 21738
AAAAAACTGCTCCGGTATGGAACAGGTCTAATTTCTCACAGTTCTTCTCGCAATAAAAATATATAAGATAATCGAGATTGTAACGGATATGGCTGAGGCAATGTATATGTTGCCAATCTGTAGCAATTGTGCCAGAAGCAGTAGTGGAAAAGCCCCAGCCAACTCCCTGCACTATCCTCATTAAAAACAAGAATGCGATACTGACTGCAAATCCAAAAGATCCGACAGATAATACGAATATCACCAGGCCAATCAAGTAAACAAAGCCTCTTCCCCTAGTTTCAAGCATGCGCCCCGCGAAAGGACGGACAAGCAATGCTGAAAAAGTGAAGATTCCTACGACGAAGCCAATCAGCTGGTCATTTCCTCCCAGCTGCTCCACAAACAATGGAATCGTCGGCAGTGTCATTTGAAATCCAAGGAAAATAAAAAAGTTAGCAAGGAAAATGAATAAAAAGTCCCTGCTCCAGATTTTCTCAGTGCCCGGGTTTTGTTGAACTGATCCTGATTGTGGATCCATCTGTTCTCTTCCTTTCTGTTAGGCGCTTTGTTTAGGCACTGTAACCGATATATCCTCTTTTTTAGGATTCATGTTCAACATTCCGTCAATTTGTTGTTGTGTTTTTGTGAAAAAAATTCACAAACCACTCATTTTTATTTCGGATTCTGATATATTGTAAGTGTAATCAATAATTACTTATTTTTGAAGGGAAGCGATTTATATGTTCGCTAAATGGTTAAGAGAAAACAATATTGCTGCTGGCCTGTTGACTGTCATTAGGGTTTGGCTCGGATATAACTGGATGGCTGCTGGATGGGGAAAATTGACTGGTGAAGGTTTTAACGCTGCTGGTTATTTGAATAATGCCGTTGCAAATCCGGTTAAAGGACCAGACGGAAACATGGTATATGGATGGTACGTGAACTTTCTTGAAAGCTTTGCGATCCCGAACGTCGAACTTTTCAATTTCATTGTTCCACTGGGCGAATTCCTAGTAGGACTTGGATTGATCCTTGGTACTTTGACAACTGCTGCTATGTTCTTCGGGCTAGTAATGAACTTTAGTTTCTTCCTTGCTGGAACAGTATCTCACAACCCAACTGACATCTTCTTGGGCTTCATCATCCTGTTCGCAGGCTACAACGCTGGTAAATACGGCCTGGATCGCTGGGTGGTTCCTTTCATCCGCAAAACTGTATTCAAAAGAGAAGCTGAAACTGCGCATAAAGCAGTTTAACAAATCATAATCAGAGAGCCAGGCAATTGCCTGGCTCTTTTTGTTGTCATCAGTCTTCCCGATGTTGACTGACTCTTTAATGCACTACCTCCACCAAGTATGGCCTTGTACTTTCTCTGCAAATTTTCACCTCGCTATTTTTTTACTGTATTCACCTTCGCCAAGTGTTCAAAATCCTGACAATATGTTTTTGCTAATTTGTGAACAAAGACTTCCAGCCTGCATTTAAAATTTGGAAGTCAATATATTGTAGTGTAATCAAATAATAATTCATCCTTGAAGGGAAGCGATTGATATGTTCGCAAATTGGTTGAGAGAAAATAATGTTGCCGCCGGAATTTTGACTTTTATACGTATATGGCTCGGTTACAACTGGATGGTTGCTGGATGGCATAAGATGACTGGGGCAGGCTTTGATGCAACTGGATATTTGAAAAATGCTGTCGCCAATCCGGTAAAAGGTCCTGATGGAAATATGGTTTATGGCTGGTATGTCTCTTTTCTGGAAAACTTCGCGCTGCCGAACATTGAGCTTTTCAACTTTATAGTCCCGGTCGGTGAATTCCTTGTCGGTTTAGGACTCATACTCGGATGTCTGACAACTGCTGCCATTTTCTTCGGTTTACTGATGAACTTCAGCTTCTTCCTTGCCGGAACAGTATCCCACAATCCAACAGATATTTTCTTCGGATTCATTATCCTCTTCGCCGGCTATAACGCAGGCAGATATGGATTGGACCACTGGGTAATACCATATATCCGAAAAACTTTCTTTAAAAAGAAAGCAGCCACTAAATGAATTGTCAGCCTCCTGAGCTTTTGCAGGAGGCTTTTTGTATTCCTTGTCCCAATTAGAAAACTTAGCTATAATTTTACATAGTACGCCTACTAGAAAAGGAGCGATTCCTTTGTTCAATCTTGATGCCATAGAAACTCACCAACTTTTAAATAAAATCAATGAAAATATCTTAATCGCAAATGAAGAATACGAAATTGTTTTTATCAATGATTCTGCCATGAAATTATTGAGACAGATTGGCCCTTATGTAGGAATTACTGATCCAGCGGAATTTATCGGCAGGAACCTGGGAGAGTTCCATGGCAGCCGTCAACAGGAAATCCTGGCCGGAGAGAAATTCCCTCATTCTGCTAGCATTACCTTGTTCAACAAATTCTCGGCTGAGATTATGGTGGACAGACTAACCAGCAATGAAGGCAAGAAAAGCGGATTTATCCTTACGTGGAAAGATGTAACCGAATTTGAAGAAACACTGCAGGAAAACAGGAAACAGCTTCAAATTCTTGATATGCCTGTCATCCCTCTGTCAGTTGACACAGCTGTACTTGTTCCGGTTATGGGGAAATTGACTGGAGATCGACTGGAGCTGCTGGAGGAAAAAATCCTCTCACACAGCGCCCAGCAAGGAAATCAATATGTTATTTTTGATTTCACCGGTGTTTCGGATGAACTGGATGCACCCATCGCGTTCCGTCTGCAGCAGGTCATCAATGCCCTTAAGCTAATGGGGGTGCAATCGATTTATGTAGGAATCCGTCCAGAAATGGCTAAATCAATCGTACTGAATGGTTTGCTCGTCGACGTTCCGACATTCAATACATTTGTCCATGGAATCCGCTATGTGTGGAAAGAAACTGGATTTCAACTTGTGAAAATTGAATAGGATCGTAAGAAAAGCGCAAGCGCCTTGGTCAGCCCCGACAAGCGTTGGAGGGCCGACCGGTGAAGTCGCTCTTTGACTTCATCGGGCGGACCGAAACGTCTCGAGGGGCTAGGCGCTGGAGCTAGACACTAATCTAAGTAAAAAGTTTTATGCTTTCTTATAAGAATAAAAAGGCTTGGTCAGTGACCAAGCCTTTTATTTATATGGAGTGAAGTTCTGAGACCGTTCTTTTTTTCATTTTCATTGACACAGGAAC
>NZ_BAUW01000167.1 GCF_000517385.1 Mesobacillus boroniphilus JCM 21738
GAATGAATTTCATAATTTTAATCCCTTACGCTTCAAGGCTTTCAAAGCATGAAAAAAGGAGTACCTCCCCAAATATCGAATTAGTTAAGTACGACCAAAACAATTCGAAAGCGGTGGTGACTCCCTATGACTATTATAAGACAAGGAAGCCTATTTAGCATACAAGATTTATTTGATTTGGAACCTACCCAACGATTTGAGGCTGTTTTCTCTACTATTGACCTGGATTCTGCGGTCTCGGCTGTTTCAAAAAAATCCTGGCTTGGTGCACCCACCGAGCTCAATTACGCTGCCATGGTCTGTTCTTTGGTCGCCAGACTGATGGAGCGTATTCCGACGGTTAAAGATCTTGTCAAAAGATTAAAACACGATTTCATCTTTCGCCTTGAATGTGGATTCCTTGTTTCGGACCAGATCCCTTCCGAGGCATCTTATTCCCGTTTGGTTGAAAAACTTTCTGAATCCAACGTCTTTGAAAAAGAGAAGGAATCCATCCTCCTTCAAGCCATCGAGGAAGGGTTTATCGACGACGAAAATATCGCCATTGACGCCTCCCACTTTGAAGCAAGGGACCAGGCACCTGCAAAGGAAAAGAAGCCAAAGCCGGAACCTAAAAAGCGGGGCCGTAAAAAGAAAGAAGAAAAAGAACAGTATGACCGACAAATACGGGAAGAAGAGTTGAACAAAACCCTTTATGAAAAGACCATCGCCGACCAGCTTGATGTACCCCTTGAAGAACTTCAATCCGAAATGCCGATCGAGCCTGCCTGGGGAATCAAGAAAAACAGCGAAGGCAAGAACGTCTTTTGGTATGGATACAAGGCACATCTGGCAGTTGGAACGAAGAGCCAATATATTCTTCAGTCCATCATGAGTTCAGGAAGCCTGAATGATGGGAAGGCCGCAATTCCATTATTAAAGGGTGTACATGAACTGCCACTTTCCATTCAACACGGATGTATGGACGCCGGCTATGATTTCGTGCCGATTTATCAACAGCTTTTTCGGATGGATGCCCACTCCGTGATCGCCTACAATAAACGTGGGGAAGGAGAAATGGTGGGATACGACCAGCATTTCGCACCGACATGCGTAAGGGAACACTCCTACCGATATGACAGCTATGATAAGAAATACAAATCCCTGAAATATACCCGTCCAAAGGAGTGTGAATCCTGTCCTCTGGCACAGGATTCATTATGCCAAAAAGTCTACAAGGTCAGGATTGAAACAGACCTTAGAAGATATACCGCGCCGGCAAGGGGTTCCGAAAAGTGGAAGTCTCTTTACGCGGAAAGAACAGCTGTTGAACGAGTGAATGCCTATTTGAAGGAATTCTTCCAGTTAAATAATGTGCGACATCGAAAGGGAAGAAAAGCAAAACTTCATTTTGATCTGGTTACAATTGTTTACAATGCGTCAAAATTAGCGGCAGACCGCATCAATCAACAAGTAAGTTCACAACCAGTGGCAGCCTAACTCCTTGGCCCTGGTAAGTCAAACCCGCTGAAGAAAACCTGTTGATTGGAGCGGAAGGCGCGAAGACTCCTGCGGGATCAGACGGACAGATGAGACCCCGCAGACGCCAGCAGCGGCGAGGAGGCTCAGCGCCGGCCCCGCGGAAAGCGAAGCGCCTGGAGCGCAAATCAACAGCCTGGTTTAAAGACTATTTTTTTAAAGAGCAGTTTCGAATCAGGGCCACTCTATACTATTTTCAAAAGAGTAATTATGAAATTGATTCAACTAGTTGATATTTCTGGGTTGACAATAATTAATTTTCTTTATGCAACGCTAGTGATAATTTCCTAATTTCCTATTAAATAAAAAAACAGGGAGTTTTATAACAAAACTCCCGGAAGCTTATTAAGCTTGTGCTATCTTGTTCTTGACCAGCCATGCAGCACCGATTACGCCCGCATCATTTCCCAATGTTGCGATGCTTATTTCAGTCGATTGTGCTACTCGAGGAAAAGAATTACGTAAAAATTGTGCCTTAATTGGATCGAGCAAAACATTTCCTGCTTTTGAAACTCCGCCTCCAAGTACGATTTTTTCAGGATTAAGAGTATTTGCGATATTGGCAAGAGCAATTCCCAGATGCAAAGCAACTGAATCAATGACTTTCAACGCTAGTTGGTCGTTTCTTTTTCCAGAATCAAAAACATCTTTTGCCGTAACATAGCCAGTTTCTTTATACACGGCTGCCAGTTCTCCGGCTGGGGTTCCTTCGTTCAATGCTTCAGTAGCAATTCGGACAATTCCAGTTGCTGATGCAATGGTTTCCAGGCAACCCGTCTTGCCACAGTTACATGGAGCCCCACCTTCAGCCATAGAAGTAATATGGCCTATCTCACCAGCAGCACCGCTGACACCGTGGACTATGTCTCCATTCGTGATAACGCCGCCGCCTACACCTGTTCCCAAAGTGACACACACAAGATCTTTCGCACCATTTCCAGCACCTTTCCACATTTCACCAAGTGCTGCACAGTTAGCGTCATTATCGATTACAGCGGGAAGCGATGTTTCGACTTCAAGCAAGTCTTTTAATGGGTAAGGCTCTCTCCATCCAAGGTTCACCGCTTCATAAATTACGCCAGTGGCAAGGTCAACCGGACCAGGTGCCCCATGCCAATCCCGATGATTTCACTTTTTGAGTGTCCCAGCTCTTCAAGCTTCGCATCAATCGCCTTTGCGATATTGACTGTTATATTTTTCCCTTCGTCAGAAACATCTGTTGGGATCTCCCATTTATGCAGGATTTCCCCATATAAACTTATGAAAGCAAGTTTGGTTGTTGTTCCTCCTAAATCTACACCTACAAGCCACTTTTCAGCCATTTTTAATTCACCTTTTCTCATTTGCGTTTTTTTCTTTTTCCATCCGGATTTCTTGTCTTAAAAGCAAAATCGCAGACTGGTAATCTTTTGTCTCAATCAATTGAGAATTATACAGTTCCTTCAGTTCAGCTCCCATGAGCTCTAGATCCGCCACTCTGTCACCAATGTAAATAATTGTCCCGAATTTTTTCAGGAACTGCTGGATATCGTAAATTGTCTTCAACGTAATCCCCTCAATGTTTGTGAAAATAAGAGCATGTTTCCATTACTTAAGTATAATTGATACTCAATGCCTCCTCAAGTATGCAAGAGAAGATTTTATGACAAATATCAAAGTCTTTCATCCTTGATGGTGTGCTCATCATGATTACATAAAGATAGATTCTTACCAAGAACAAAAAGCGCAAG
>NZ_BAUW01000166.1 GCF_000517385.1 Mesobacillus boroniphilus JCM 21738
TCAAGTTATAAAGTAAAAAAAAAGTTTCAACTTCTTCGAGATATTTTTCTAGGACTAACGTAATATGTAATTAATGGCATTTTTACTATATATATACAGATTAATTTACATTTATAGTATTTCGAACGAGGTGATGTAATGGGCTTTTTCTCTTCTAAGCCTGCCAGGAAACAAATTTCCAAGAAATCGGAAGGACATGGGACATTTTCCGTCCACAGCACATCTTGAAAAAATCCACACAGATATCAAGGAGTTTTTGAAAAAACATTATTAGGAGGCAAGTAATGCAGCCAAATCCAGTACAAAAAATCGGCCAGATTCTAATACCAGTAAAAAATATTGAAAGGGCCACTGCCTTTTATCAAGAAAAATTAGGACTGCCGTTATTGTTCAATACGGATACAATGGCGTTTTTCGACTGTGAAAGCGTCCGTCTTCTGTTGACCCTTCCGGAAAACGAGCAATTTGCCCATCCTAGTTCAATCATCTATTTACAGGTTGCAGATATCAAGGCAAAGTATGAAGAGCTTCTTTCAGGTGGTGTCAATTTCATTGGGGAGCCGCATGTAGTCGCTAAAATCGGCGATACAGAAACCTGGATGGTGTTCTTCAAGGATACAGAGGAAAACACTCATGCATTCATGAGCGAGGTTTCTGCATAAATACCAAAAGGATACTGCCGCAGATGCAGTATCCTTTTATTGAGGGTTTATCGGACAAGCTGCCCTCATTGGATTGCTTTCAATTCGTTCTTTTTCAGGAATAATTCAATCTGATGCGCGGCCATCATCCCCGCCGTACTGTTCAAATGCACCCCGTCCGTCAGCAGTAAATATCCATTCCGGGCAGAAATCCGGTCAAGACTGTAACCGTATACGAAATGCTCGATGATCGCTTTTTCATAAAGCTTCGTGCCGGTCTTCAGCGTTCGTCCCCTCGTATGTCCTTTTCCCTTTAGATATGCCTTTAGTTTTTCGTTAAAAGGAAGGTAAGAAACATTGGTCATTTCTGCCGTTTTTTTAATGACCTCGTTGTACTGGTCAATTTCTTTATTTGCTTTCGAAAATAAGTTCTCGCCAACGACCGGCAGCGATAATAACCCGATTTTAGCGGATGTTTCTGCTTTCAGCCTTGAGACGATTAACGCTAGATTCTTTTCATACACCAATAATGACGGTTTTTCCAATTGCTGAGCCAGCTTAACGTTCTTTTTTGCAAGATCTGGGGCTATTTTAGCCGCGGCATCATTCAATCCGACTAATATCACGATGAATTCAGGCTGGCAAGCGATGACACCTTCCAAACGCTGCAGAACATCATAAGCGGTACTTCCATTCACACCGGCATTAATGAATTGATAATCCACGCAGTTTTTCCTCCTGGCTGCATCATCGACAAAATTGTAGCTGATGTTGCATGGACCGCATCACCGCCGATTACAGCCACAAGCTTCTTGCCTTCCTGGCGAAGCCCTTTTTCCAGAAAGGCCTTCGGATTATTGTGAGGCAAATGATTAATCTGGTTTTTCCGCTGATAATACAGCGATAAACTGACAGCAGCTATGAATAATAGGACTAATATCCCGCCAAAAATAAGATCCATATAAAACCCCTCTCTTTGAGATTTTTAGTTATATATTAATTAAAAATTCTGAATATATATATTATAAAATTATTCGACAAACTGTGTAAAATTCCCTATCAAACAGATATTAAGCTAAACAAAAGTTATTTCCCCAGCCGATAATTCCATTATAGCCTTTTATGTTATGCAACAGACAAAATAAATGGTTCAAAAATTTCCATAAATCAAAAAATTACTTTGCAACTAGATTTATATTTAGGATAAAATTATGTGGTAGAGTTTTGGAAAGGGGATTTTCTGCCTATGCTGAAAGCTAGGTTATATGATTTCACGTTATTCTTTACTGCTGTTGCTGTAGCTTTTGGACTAGGCACCTTCACTATAGATAAAAACAATTTTTTTATAGCACTATTTATCTATTGGTTATTTTCAACCCTTTATAATCACTTAAGGGTCACAGCGAAAAATGGAACGCTGAAATTTGATTATGGCATTAGTTATAGTTTATCGTTCGCCATTTTTGCAGGTCCGATAGGTTTGTTCATTTTTGAAGCAATCTATCGTTTCACCGTCTATTTTTCAAGAAAAAGTTCGAAAACTGCCGATGAAACTGAATTTTCGGATACATTTTACAATATAGGCGCTCATGTCCTGATCTACTCGATTGGTTATTACCTATTCCAGCTCGGGAATCCTTTAATAGAGAATATTCCCTTTGGATTCTTTGTCCTGATGTGCATCCTTGCTATAATGACCACGGTGATTTCCTATACCTTCCTGACCACTGCCTTTTACATTATGGGAGAAATCAAAAGCCTGCAGCAGGCAATCAGGTTTTTCAAAGAAAGCAATAACTGGCTGGATCTTGGTAAAACAGCCTTCACGAATGGCTTGCTGCTGCTTTTGCTGGAGGAACAGCGATGGGAAATGGTCGTTGGATTATTCATTTTGAACTATCTTGTCAGCCGTTCCTTCCAATCAAAATCGCAAAGCATCCAGAACAAAATCGAACGGGACAAGTTCGAGCAAATGGCCTATACGGACTTCCTGACCGGGATCCCGAACCGCGCTTACATGGATAAAAAAATGTTTGAATTAAACCATACTGGCGAAAAAGTCGGCATCGTTGTTGCGGACATCGATAAATTCAAGCTTATAAATGACTCCTACAATCATGCTGTAGGCGACAGGGTAATCCAGCATTTTGCCCATACACTCAAAAGCTATTTGTCTGAAGATGATTATGTTTTCCGAAGCGGCGGGGAAGAATTCACATTGATCCTCAGGAACAAATCCTTCAGCCAGAGCATTGATTTTGTGGAACAAATTCGTCTTGGGGTTGAGAAGAGTTCAGTGGAGGTTGATTATCAATCCGAGAAGCATGCTGTTTCAATCACCTCTTCATTTGGATTGTATTATTTTAAAGTCAACCAGTACATTTCGATGGAAAAAGGTTATATCTTTGCTGACCAGCTCTTGCTGCAATCAAAGAACCTTGGCAAAAACAAAGTTACCTTTAAAGACGAGCTTTCCCGCCAAACAGGATGATTTCATTTAAAAAAGATAGAGAAGCGAATCTCTGTCTTTTTTCTGGGCACTAGCAGCTTTAGGTTATGCTATTTTAACAGGGTCTCTGCTTTGCGTGGCAAACCTGTCACAATAACGAGCTTTTCTTGACAGCTTTTCTGCTTTGAAACCC
>NZ_BAUW01000165.1 GCF_000517385.1 Mesobacillus boroniphilus JCM 21738
AAAAAGAAAGAGCCGTCAGCTCCATTGACTATTATATAATAGTCAATGGAGCTGACGGCTCTTAAATTAGAAAAGGAAAAGGTTATTTGTTCCTCTTTGCTTGCAGGCCAGAGAACAAATAACCCCCAAAATACATTGCCTATTTTACTCGATTGTCCGCGTTCATTCAAGAAATATATGAAATTTATAGAGATCTTCGATGAGGATATTTCGTGTCCTTGTTGTGGAAGAGTCACCAGAAAACATGGGAAATATAAAAGAACAATAAATTTTAAGCGTAAATCCTATCGGATTCCCATTCTCCGTAGGCGATGCCTGATTGCGATAAAACATTCTCGTTAATGCCATCATTCTCTATTCCTTGGGGAAGGTTCGGCAACCATCTTTACGAACTATTCGTTCGATGGATCCTTGAGGGTAAATCTGTTCTTAGACTGGCAGACCAAGTAACCACTGCCACTGTTTCTGTGGTTTCCCACAAAACTCTTTACCGTTGGAAGCGTCGGTTTACGAACTTTATGATGAGCTGGTTGATCGTACAACGAAAGAGATTGGCACACGAGTTTACTGATGGGGATGGAATCCTCACCTTCTTCCGTCAGGGGATGAATACAAAAGAGGAACTTCAGCTTTTGCTTGCCTTCTGTTTTAGTGAATTTAATACCCGGATTCCCGGCATAGGACGTCTCCTGAGTGGGATGATGTCCGCCAATATGTTTCCCACATTAAAGCCAATCTTTTTGTCGGATAACTTGAGATAATTTATCTTCATTTCCTTTTTCTTGCTCCACATAATATGTCCCTACCTGGAAAGAGAAGATTCAGGGAAAATGGGATTGTTTCCTATTTAGAGGGATGAGAGGAGAAAAAGACATGAATGAATCGATGAGAAATGAGATAGCTGCCTTTCGGTTTGGCTTGATCGCCCCAATCGTACAACGGCAACTACAACCTGGGGAGAGGTATGCCCTTTTGAAAGAGATTGCCCAACAAAGATACACCATACCAGGCAGTGAAAAGAATACTGTTAGTGTTCGTTCCTTAGAAAGATACCTTCAAGCCTATGAAGCAGAGAAGTTCGAAGGACTAAAACCTCAAGTAAGAGAAAAAAGAGGAAGCTTGCAGAACCACGATCCTGAAGTGCTGAAACGGGCCATTGAACTTCGAAAGGAATTGGCTAGCCGGAGTGTGGAACAGGTCATTCGCATTCTTGAGTTGGAGAAGGCAGTTCCAGTCGGAGTAATGAAACCGAGGACTTTATCACGATATTTTCAAGATATGGGTTGGAGTAAAAAGGACCTTTACCATGCGGTAAAGAAGGAATTCCGTCAATTTGAACACAACACACCAAATGATTGTTGGCAGGCCGATACCCAGCACACGCTCTACTTGCCTGATCCGAAAAACCCTGAAAAACGAAAAAAGGCATATCTTATCGCTATAATAGATGACCATTCCAGGAGAATTATGCACGCTGAGTTTTTTATGGAAGAAAGATACCCTCGCCTCGAACGATGTGTTCAGAAAGCAGTCGTGAAATATGGCGTTCCTAATCTCTTTTTCTGCGATAACGGCTCCGTGTACAGTGCTAAACAATTTCATATTATGTGTGCGAGAATGGGAACGAAACTTATTCACGCAAAGCCTTACTCGCCAGAATCAAAAGGGAAAATTGAAAAATTTTTCCAGTACGTAGATAGTAGTTTTACAGGAGAAGCGAATCTATTAATTAATCAGGGAAAACTAACTTCCTTAAAGCAACTGAACGATTACCTGAGATCTTGGTTGGAAGCCTACGATAACCGAGTCCATCGTAGTACCAAGCAAACACCTAAAAAACGATATGAAACCCAGATGGAACATACACGTCACCTTCCAGCAGAGCTGCTTAAAGATATTTTTCTATGGGAAGAAGAACGAACTGTAAGAAAAACAGCGATTATTGAGTTGGAAGGAAATCAATATGATGTGGATTCCTCTTTACGAGGAAAGAGAATCAAAATTCGTTATAACCCATTTGATTTATCCATGGTCCAAGTATGGAAGGATGATGAGCGTTTTGAAAATGCGAAACCTGCGGAGCTTCGCAATCAAAGCCACTCCAAATTGCCAGAAGATCCGGATTCTTCTCTTACTCATGGTGGCGTATCTAATTTCCTGGAACAATTAAAAAAGCAACAGGAAGAGGAAAAGCGAAAACAGGTGGGTACGACTAGTTTTGCCAAATTAAAGGATAAACAGACTGGGGGGAATGAAGTATGTTAGCCTTTTTTGAAATGAAGGGTGTCCCTTTTACGAGAGAGATATTACCGAAGCATTTGTTCCATTCCTCCAGCCAAAAGGAGGCTTCTGCGCGCCTGGAATATGCCGTTCAGCACCGTCAATTTTGTCTTTTAACAGGAGATGCCGGCATGGGGAAATCGACGGCAATTCGATCGCTTGTTCATCAATTAGACCCTATCCAGTACCAATATCTTTATATTTGTGAGTCTTCCCTAACCCCAAAACTATTTTACAGGGAAGTTCTGCAGAACTTCGGAATCCAACCTGCCTTTCGATCCACGGATGTGAAGAGACAATACCAATCTCTCATGCTTGATATGTACGAAAATGAGAAAAAACAGATCGTCATTATTCTGGATGAGGCCCATCACTTTTCAGACGTTATGTTGCAGGAACTGCGCTTTATTCTGAACTTTAAAGAAGACTCGATGTCCCCTCTGTCTCTGGTTGTGGTGGGACAGCCTAGCCTGAGAAATTCGTTGAAAGTAAAACAGCTCGAAGCCATTGATCAACGCATACAAATGCGTTATCAAATGAGTGGATTAACGGAGAAAGAGACGAATGATTATATTCGCCATCAGTTAAAGACAGTCGAAACTCCCCATGAAATCTTTTCTGAAGAAGCCATTCGTGCCATTTTTAATTTCAGCCAGGGAATTCCACGGAAAGTGAATACCCTTTGTAGTCAAAGCCTATTAGATGCTTTTATTCAAGGAAATAAGATTGTGGGTGAATCCCATATTCATCGGGCCATCAATGAGTTGTAAAAAAGATAAAGTGCAGTATTATGACCAGTTGGACGCCGGGATTGCAGAAATGGAGGAGGTTGTCGAGAGGATAAGAACGGAAATCAATGAGTTAATGGAAATGAAAAAGGCTTTAAATCAATTAAATGGATTGCTAAAAAAAGAATTGAAGGAATTACTTGACCCACTTCCGTATTAAACTCCGCCATCGGAAGTGTCTTTTTTAGCTGCCAGTGGCAATGAGGGTGACAGTTATTGAGTTGCCCC
>NZ_BAUW01000164.1 GCF_000517385.1 Mesobacillus boroniphilus JCM 21738
TATTAAACAAGAAATTCAAAGGCAATCAGGCCAAAGCGGTCCATGATCAACAACGATGAAAATAGGACGATGAACAATCCCCAGCCAAACTGCCTCAGCAGTAAAACTACCAATCCATACACTATTAATAAAAATGGATAGGTTACGACAAAAAGCTCTTTTATTTCAAAGGAAATGACACCTAAATTGACTAACAGAATAATAACTCCCAAACCTGATAGTATGACAGCCACAGCTATCTGGTTCATTGATGGTGTGCGCAAAAGTTCCCCCTTCTTTCTTCCTATCATAATCACTTATTCTTTTCCTGCGGGGAAAATCCCTTTTTAAAGGTTAAACATCCTGGATTTTTCGGATATAAATTATAGCTTTATTTTAAAATATGGCTCGTCATTTTCCGCCCCTCTGGAGAAGCTTTTCCCCTCAGTCTCGAGACTGAGAAAAAATTCTCCAATACCGCTCACACCTTTCCGCTGTCATCATATCCTGTAGTACTCAATTAGGAAATTTGCCTATATAACGCAGAGTGACACAACAAGTCATTTAGAAAGGAGGATTATTCCTTGGTCATAGAATTAACGGCACTCCATTGGATATATGTTTTATTCATTTTCCTGATTATCGGTTTCATGGTCATGAAAAGAGACACAACCCTCATATCGATTACCGGTATCTTTTTATTGGCAATCGTCGCAACGGGATCTTTGAGTGGATCGATCAGCAGTATATTCAATAGCTTCATATATGCGATCACCGAGCTTTTGCCTACTATTCTTGTTATTTCGATTATCGTGGCGATGAGCAGGACACTTACGGTCACCGGAATCAACGATGCGATGATCTCGCCGTTCGCCAGACTGATCAAAACACCAGCTTTGGCTTATTGGACGATTGGAATTGTCATGATGGTCATATCCTGGTTCTTCTGGCCTTCCCCGGCCGTGGCCTTGATGGGAGCTGTTCTTTTACCGGTTGCTGTCAGAGTCGGGCTGCCTGCTTTAGGGGTAGCCGTCGCAATGAACCTCTTTGGGCACGGAATCGCGCTGTCAGGTGACTTTGTCATCCAGCTGCTCCAAAACTTACGGCTGATGCAGCAGGCATACCTGTCAGTTCGGTAGTCCAGGCAAGTATCCCGCTAGTCATTGTGATGGGTGTAGTCACAACGGTCACCGCTTTCTATCTATTGAATAGAGATATGAAAAACGGCACACTAAAAGGTGGCGGCACGCTTGAAGTTGAAATGGATCATACAAGTGACCTCAGCTTGCTGTCAGACGGTGCCAAGAAATTTTTCGCCATCCTGATACCGGTTTTATTTGCTGCAGATGTCGCCGCAATGTCCATTCTTGACTTGCAGGGTGGCGACGCAACTGCACTCGTTGGCGGGACCTCGATTTTCATTCTTCTTCTCATTTCACTCGCAGCACATAAGAACAAAGGTCTTGAAAAAACGACTAGCTATCTGATCGAAGGATTCCAGTTCGGCTTCAAGATTTTTGGTGCAGTCATCCCAATCGCAGCATTCTTCTACCTAGGAGATTCAGGCTTCATAAAAATCATCGGCGAATTCCTGCCAAAAACTTCTCTGGGCATTGTAAATGACCTCGGCGTGGCGCTGGCTTCTGTCGTGCCCCTCAGTGCTGAAGTTGGAGCAGTGACCCTCACTGCTGTCGGAGCAATTACAGGCCTCGACGGATCGGGCTTTTCCGGAATTTCACTTGCCGGATCGGTAGCTGGGATTTTCTCGACGGCAATAGGTGCAGGAGCCGCTACTCTGACCGCTCTTGGTCAAATTGCTGCCATATGGGTCGGCGGAGGCACCCTTGTTCCATGGGCATTGATTCCCGCTGCCGCAATTTGCGGAGTGGATCCGTTTGAACTAGCAAGAAGGAATCTGCTTCCGGTTACAATCGGCCTGGTTGTCACCACGATCGTGGCAATGTTCCTGATTTAAAATACTGGATGCCATTACATGGCTCCATTTATATACGAAGCTTCCATTATGGGAGCTTCTTTTGCTATTTAAGCTAAAATGTTTTTAAACTATTTATGTGCTATAATTATTTTAATTATCAAACTATTTTATATAAGGAGATGAATCAATTGCAGGATCAGCTTTTTAAGAAGATAGATAAACTTTTTCCGGAAATGGTGGAAATCCGCCGTTATATGCACCAACATCCTGAATTGTCTTTCCAGGAAATTAACACAGCACAATATATCCAATCGTATTACGAAAAACTTGGGATCGAGGTCCGCGCAAATGTAGGCGGGAATGGTGTAGTCGCGAAAATCCACGGAGGCAGACCAGGAAAAACGGTCGCACTTAGAGCTGATTTTGACGCCCTGCCGATACAGGACGAGAAAGATGTTCCATATAAATCATTAGTTCCAGGTGTGATGCATGCATGCGGCCATGACGGACACACAGCGACATTATTAGTGCTTGCCAAGGTACTATATGAAGCCAGGGAAACTTTGCAGGGGACGTATGTGATGATCCACCAGCATGCTGAGGAGTACGCTCCAGGCGGCGCGATCTCGATGATCGAGGATGGATGTCTTGAAGGCGTAAAAGTCATTTTCGGTACCCATCTGTGGGCCACTGAACCGACAGGAACCATCCAATACCGGATTGGACCGATCATGGCAGCAGCTGACCGATTTGAAATAGCAATCCAGGGAAAAGGCGGACACGGCGCCCAGCCGCATAAAACAAAGGACGCCATTGTTGCTGGGGCACAGATGGTATCAACCTTACAGCAAATTGTCAGCAGACGTGTTGATCCTGTCGATTCCGCCGTAGTGACCGTCGGTTCATTCGTAGCAGATAATGCCTTCAATGTAATTGCCGATAAAGCAAAGCTGATAGGCACAGTCAGGACATTCAACGAATCTACCCGGGATTTCATCGCAGCGGAAATTGAAAAAGTAGTCCATGGCACTTGCCTGGCAACAGACTGCACTTATGACTATCAGTATGAAAAAGGCTATCCAGCCGTCGTCAACCATGGAGCGGAAACTGAATTCCTGATCGACAGCGCTACAAAAGTTCCCGAAGTGACAAAGATTGAAGAAAGTGATCTTCAAATGGGCGGCGAGGACTTTGCCTACTACCTTCAGCATGTTAAGGGGACCTTCTTTTTCACCGGAGCGAAGCCGGAAACAGAAGGGTCGTATCCACATCATCATCCAAAATTCGATTTTGACGAAAAAGCGATGGTTATAGCGGCAAAAACTCTTTGCGCAGCCGCACTCAACTATCAAACAAAGGAACAAACCAAGCATGAAAAAAGTGAGACATTAGCTTAAAGGAACAAAAAGCGCAAG
>NZ_BAUW01000163.1 GCF_000517385.1 Mesobacillus boroniphilus JCM 21738
CGCTAGTGATAGTTTCCTAACCAACAAAAAAAGTCCCGATTTGTAACCGGGACTTTTGTTCGCATAGTTATTCACATAGTAAAAACTGATTTATGGCTTATCCAGATAGTTTTCCACATTATCCACAAAAAAAGCCTTATTTATCCACATTATCCACAATTCCACACCCAAAACACCAACATATCCACAGAAGAGTCTGACAACAAATTTTTACGTCCGACTTTCGTTGTGGATAGTTATCTCCAGACCTGGATTTCCATTCAAGGTTAAATCGGCCCGTTGGCCTTTTTCATAAAAAACACTGCCGGCAGCTGCAATCATCGCAGCATTGTCTGTGCATAGAGACAATGGAGGAATGACAATTTCCACATCTGAATCTGCAAACTCTGTGGATAACTTCTCTCTCAAGCCTTTATTCGCCGCAACTCCTCCCGCAAGCAGCACTTGTTTTACTCCGTATTCTTTCACAGCTCTTTGCGTTTTTGTGACAAGCACATCAATAACACTCTCCTGAAAGCTAGCTGCAAGCTCTTCCGGTATTATTTCCTCTCCACGCTGCTGTGCGTTATGCACAACGTTGATCACAGCAGACTTCAAGCCACTAAAGCTGAAATCATAAGAGCCTTCCTCAAGCCATGCACGTGGCAAGTCGATTGTTGCCTTTCCTTCATGAGCCAGCCTGTCGATATGCGGACCGCCTGGATAAGGAAGGTGCAACGTTCTCGCTACCTTGTCATAGGCTTCGCCTGCTGCATCATCGTGTCTCGCCAATCACCTCGAAATGACCGTGTGCTTTCATATATACGAGCTCAGTATGCCCGCCGGACACGACAAGTGAAAGCAGCGGGAAGTTCATCTCCGTCACAAGGCGGTTTGCATAGATATGGCCGGCAATATGATGGACACCAATGAGTGGAATGCCATTCGCAAACGCCAATGCTTTGGCTGCGTTCACCCCGATCAATAATGCACCAACCAAGCCAGGGCCTTCTGTCACCGCAATGGCGTCCAAATCCTTAATATCCACATTTGCCTGGGCTAATGCTTCCTCTAACACAAGCGTGACCTGTTCAACATGGTGCCTTGATGCAATCTCCGGAACTACCCCGCCGAAACGCTTATGGCTCTCAATCTGAGAGGCGACTACATTCGAAAGGATTTCTCGTCCATTTTTCACAATCGCTATAGCCGTCTCATCACAACTCGTCTCTATTCCCATTATCAATTGATCTTTTGTCATTATAAATTCACCCACATTACTAAAGCGTCTTCCATATTGTCTGTATAATACTGTTTTCTAATAGCCCCTTGTTCGAATCCAAACTTGCGATAAAGGTTTTGGGCCCTTTCATTGCTGACCCTGACTTCAAGCGTCACCCTTAATGCGCCCATTTCACGAGCCAGCTCCAATACCTTGCCCATTAGCGCCTCACCCAGCTTCAATCCTCTAAATTCCGGAAGCAAGGCAATATTAGTGATATGTGCTTCATCAATGATAATCCACACTCCACAGTAGCCAACTACCTTCTGATCTACTTCCACTATAAGATACTGAGCAAACTGATTCTTCGTCAATTCGTTGAAAAAGGCTTCCTTGCTCCATGGAATCGTAAAGGAATTAACCTCTACCTCCATCACTTGATCCAGATCATCAACCGTCATATTCCGGAACGTTATTGTATTATTCATCTTCTCTTCCCGCTTATTTTTTAGTCTCTTGCGCTTTCAGCCAATTAGCTTCTGCTTCTGCCAGGCGGATATAATTAGGAACGAATGTATGAAGGTCAACAGCCTCTTTATCCCGCCCCAATAATGCTAGCTCTGCTGGTCTAGGATTGAGTTCAGTGACAGCTGCAAAAACTGCTTTGTCACCAAGCTCTTCCTTGATGACATCTTCATGGAGTTTTAAGTCATTGCTTGTGAACAGAACCCTGCTGTCCGTTTCATTCAATGTTTTTACCCAATCAGCTGACATAACAAGCTGATCAGCTTTTACAATCTGCAAATGTTGATTCTCGAACTTATACAAACCTGTATAAATCTGTCCTCTCCGCGCATCAAAGAAAGGAGAAACATATCCGTCAAAATAGCGGCCTGCAGATGCTGCCGCAACCTCAAGCTCGATACGCCTGATAACGAGATTTTCAATGTCCAGGCCATCGTTTTCGCGATTGTTACTCCAATCCGTACACCAGTGTATGATCCAGGCCCTTCAGCGACGACTATCTTCGATAGATCGCCTGGTTTTATATTACACTCTTCCATCAATGTCTGAATCGCCGGCATGACGCGTACCGAATGATTCTTTTTTATATTGGAAATATACTCGCCCAAAACTGTCTCACCATCAAGAAGACCAATACCTAAAACATAATTGGACGTATCAATCGATAATACTTTCATTTAAAAAATCTCCTTACACAATTCTTCATACCGATTGCCCTTTGGCTCAGCAACGATTCTTCTAGCTCCATTTTCATCAAGATACAATTGAAGGAGCAATAGCTCTTCAGGCAGCTGGGATTCAATTAAATGAGCCCATTCAACGACTGTCACACCATTACCTTCAAAGTATTCTTCAAAACCAAGATCTTCAAACGCATCTTCAACGCGATATACATCCATATGGTATAACGGAAGACGTCCCTGGTACTCCTTGATGATCGTGAATGTTGGACTGTTCACATTCCTCGTAATTCCCAATCCTTCCGCTAGGCCCTTTGTAAAAGTTGTTTTTCCTGCACCCAAGTCCCCTTCTAGGGCAATCACATCTCCCGCTTGAAGAAGACCCGCCAGCTTCTTGGCAAAATCCTTTGTCTCTTCAGGCTGCTTTGAAATGAATTGATAACTTGCCATATATATCACCTAACTAACAGTCGATTTTATAATACAAAAAAACCTTAGGATGTCTCCTAAGGATGACGATTCTATATGTAGTTTACACGATTTATCAATGACGAGCAAAAAAACCAGCTATTTAATCCTTTTAGACAATAAAAAAAACGAAACACTGTTTCGTCCTGCTAATCTATCAATTTATAAAAATGGCGGTCCCGACCGGGGTCGAACCGGCGATCTCCTGCGTGACAGGCAGGCATGTTAACCACTACACCACGGGACCAATATGTATAAAAAGATGGATTATTGCGGGGGCAGGATTTGAACCTGCGACCTTCGGGTTATGAGCCCGACGAGCTACCGAACTGCTCCACCCCGCGTCGATAATAATATATTATTCAAATGAATAATATGTAATCCATTAAATTGTTCAAACAGCCCGGCGGCGTCCTACTCTCACAGGGGGAAACCCCCAACTACCATCGGCGCTGAGAAGCTTAACTTCCGTGTTCGGTATGGGAACGGGTGTGACCTTCTCGCCATCGCCACCAGACTATTTGGTTAAAGAAATATATTT
>NZ_BAUW01000162.1 GCF_000517385.1 Mesobacillus boroniphilus JCM 21738
ACCAACGCCACTGGCTCTATGTCCGACAATGAAGGTGGCTGCGGACAGCATTGCACCAGATGCAATTTCCCCTAAAGATTTATCACATTTCTATAAAGGTGAGATAGAAGATTATTCGAGATACATTGATTATAAGGAATTTTTACATAAATATAATTCACAAGCAGAATGTCATTATATACTTGGTTATTATACACATTTAATCTCTGATAATATTTGGCTGAAAGGGTTTTATCTCTCTTGGTTAAGAAATAGAATGGAAGCTGATGATGAAATATTAGCTCTATATCACCATGATTTCAATTTATTGAATGGGAAATTATTGGAATACTATGGTTTTAAAAATGAATTGAGAAAAGTGCTAAACACCGATAATATTCCAATCACCATAGAATTACAAGAGGTTAACTCGAGAGATCTTAATGAAATCATACCTTATGTATTAGATGATATGGAATACTCGGAAGAAGTCATAAACGAAAAACTAAATGTATTCACCTTTAATCAGATCGTTGGTTATATAGAGACATCAGTTCAATTAGGCGTATTAATGATAAAGAATAAAATCTCATAAATACCTTCAAATATATTTAATTCAGAAGGGTTTAATATATAACGTCATTGAGAATAAGTATTCTCATTATATTAACATACAATTCATTTATGCCGATTGTTGAGAAAGTAAATTAAACCTTGAAAATCTGAATAATGAGCCTTACACAGCATTACTGCAAAATTGGTCCGAGGGTAGAAGTCTACTAATTTGGTAGCCTTTCTACCTGGTTTAGCTTTTGTCACCTTATACTATTCTGGTAAAAATCAAATTAACTCTTTTAAATATCAGTTATTAAATTCCGATTGGTGAAGATTCTAATAATTTTATTTGTTTTCTTACCTCATTAACCGGTTGGAACGGCTTCATAACACACTCGCAGAAATTCTGGGCCGCCCAACTTTTTTATTAATTTCTTCACAGCTTCTTGGCTATGAGGAATCATTCCCCAATATCTTGGTTCTTCTCTTCCTTCTTCGGCAATAGCGACGGCAATTTTTTCTTTTGATACGTCTAAACCTACATATTTTTATGGTATCCTTCATAATGACTAGCTCCTTCCGTAATGCAGCTCTGATTTGGGTATGTTTTCTAATAGTAAACATTCTAACCAAATTAACCTACGATGTTACGAGTAAGGAGCTAGTTTCGTTCATGATAACTCGTCGTTCCACTCCTGCGGGATTTTCCCTGACCCATGCTCTCGTTGGAGTCTACGCGCCTGGAACGTAATCAATAGAGTACCAATAAATCAACATTGTGCTTTAACATAGCTGAAAAATAAAAAGGCAATCCTCCGAAGAGAATTGCCTTCTTTCTCGTTTATGCATCTTTAGTTTTTTTTTATCATTCTGCTGATTACATAAACGACTCCTACCAATACGACTAAAATCAATCCTGGGACTACGAGGTTTAAGCTCATTTTAACAGTCCTTTCGTGTTAGTTACCTCCGGAAATGAAGTATCCATCTTGGACTCTACCATAGATATATAATATGGTACTAACAGGGGCAGTAAAATTCAATGAATATTTAGCCTCAGCTGGTAAAGAGCTTGTTTCATATTTTCTTGTAATAGCCAATGTGTCACGGTTAACGACACCTGGAGGAATAACTACATACCATTGATCATAAGCATCAACAATTTGACCCAAACCAGTAGATGTGCTTCTGTAGACTTGAGTATAGAAGTGATAGTTTACAGTAGCTGCATACCAATAAACTTTAAAAGTTTTGTAGACACCTGTCGGAAGAGCTGTACTTCCAAGAGCTGAAATTTCTCCTGGTTGACTCTCAACTACTGTTTGACTTGCAACTTCCTCAACACCTAAAACACCGATTGCTTCACCTTTGTCATTCATAACAACTTGCTCACTACTTGTTCCGTTGACCAAGTCGACTTCTAGCTTAGTTTTCTTTAAAGCTGCTTGCATTTCTTTAAAGTCTGCTTTAGCAAACTTCATATCTGCCTTAGGATCAGCTGCTTCTGCTTGAGAGAATGCAAACATTGGTACAACTAACAACACACACAGTAAAGATAGAATAGTGGACTTCAAAACCTTCATTTCCTTATCCCTACTTTCTATGTAATTTGTCTTGCACCTTCATTCTATCTTGGTAGATATATAGAACAATAGGGCCTTTTATCCTATTTATAAAAATATTTCCAATTATTGAATAATTTGTGAACATCTCGGTTTAAATTATTAATAAATTCTTTCGCTATAAACGAAACCAATAAAGATAATTGTCCAAATTAAGAGTTCTCCTTGAAAACGTTCCATCCAACCTTTCAATCGATTATGGAAGTTATTAACCTAGGGTGGTAACGTTTCTCTTTCAATTCAAGGAAGATTTCATTCATGAACTTCCTTTCCCCGTAATCCAAGACGATTTGTTCAATCATCTGTCCGTCGACACCTCCACTTCCTTTTTTCTGTTTCACACTTTGCCATGCTTCCCATAAGATGTCAGGCCGATAAATCTTGTCATATAATGCATGAAATCTACGTGTTGGACTTTCCTTAGCACAAAGATATAACGTCTTCCAGTGTTCTTGAGCTTTATCAATATTGGTGTAGTTAGCCATTTTCCTGGCATTCACTGACTCTTACCTCCTTTAGACATATGAACGAAGTAGGGTACAGGCATTCGCCGTCCTTTCCTAGACAATGTTGTGTTGTCATTGTCATCATTGGTACTATGACCCCTTCCGACTCCCTCTCATCCCTTCACCATTTCGTTTTCACTTATAGGTTTCAGCTTTACTTTCATTAGAAAGTGATGAGGAGGGTATCCCCAGTTCCGTTAATTACTTTCCTGACATGTCGCTCCCCATACTCCGAGAGATTCTTCGGTGCTGTTTCCAAGTTCTTCACACCTTCCATGGTCTTCGCCTATAGTCCCAAGGCTCGACTTCTCTTTGGCTGCCAAATGGCAGGTTCTTTTGACGAAACGGCAGGATTCACTTTATGTTACAACCTGTCAGGTCGCTCGCACTCCTGAAAGGGAGTTACTTTGTCACAGGGCTTCAACCTTAGGATTTCTCCACCAGCTGCCTGTCAGCTACTGAGCGTCTTGTCACTTACTCAGATTGGACTTTCACCAACTAGCAATTAACGGCTTGCCTGGGCACGCAAACCAAAAAGATCTCCCGAATAAAATCGTGAAACCTCATTTCAAGTTATTCATAAACATAATTCTACATACTATTGGAAATCAAATATTTTGAGAAAATTAAAATGACAGTGAGCCTTCAGCTTACTGTCGTTTTTTATTTCGTTATGGTTTAACAATCTCTTCTGCTGTTTATTTGATTTGACTTCCTCAAAACCCTCACTTCTGTAACCGTCAGATTACTTTAAACACTTTTTGCTGATTTTAAGTTTACACTTGCAAAGAATATAGAACGCTTAATATCGCGATGTTCTTTTATGGGCGGCGACAAGTGGTAAGTTTGTAATAGGTTTATCGGATACAATGAATGATTTTTTATATTCAG
>NZ_BAUW01000161.1 GCF_000517385.1 Mesobacillus boroniphilus JCM 21738
TGATTTTTATAGGCTTGTAAGTTGTTTAATAAAGTGAAAATTAATACAATTATTAATATGACAATAGAACGAAAGGTATGGTTTGAATGAAAATATACTCCTCAATTCTTCTGCAGAGACTTTGCAGGAGGATGTGAAAAAGGAATTCCCCCAAGTCAGCTTTGAATTCCATAAAGGGATTAAGGAAGAATTATTTTTGCATGCGGAAATTTTCCTTACATATGGAGAGGATTTAACTGAAGAACTAATTTTCAAGGCTGATAAATTAAAATGGATCATGGTCATGTCTGCCGGACTGGACAGAATGCCATTCGAGGCATGCAAGAAGCGAGGGATCCTTGTTACCAATGTCAGAGGTATACATAAAATTCCGATGGCTGAATTTACAATAGGCATGATGCTCCAGCATGTTAAACAAATGCGATCCCTGTGGACTAATGAGCAAGCCAAGGCATGGGAGCGTAAATTGCCGATGGGAGAATTATACGGCAAGACATTGCTTATTCTAGGTATAGGGACAATTGGCGGAGAAGTGGCTCGACTGGCAAAAGCCTTCAATATGAAAACAATTGGTGTGAACCGAAGTGGCCGTGAAGCTGAATGGGCTGACGAAATATTTACGATGGACAACTATCGAGAGGCCATGCCGGAAGCGGATTTCATTGTTTCCGTAATGCCAAGCACGAACGAAACAAGGCATTTTCTTGATGCTAGCGATTTTGAAATAATGAAGGATACTGCGGTTTTTATTAATATCGGCCGTGGTGATTTAGTTAAGGATGATGTTTTAACAGCTGCACTTCAGGAAAAAAAGATAGCTCACGCTTATTTGGATGTGTTTTACGAGGAACCACTGATAGAAAGCCACCCATTCTGGACGATGGAGAATGTTACGGTAACGCCGCATATATCAAGCCTTACCAAAAATTATCTGACACGATCTTTTGAAATTTTCAAACATAATCTGCATACATATAATAAAAACAGTTCGGATTACCTTAATGTAATTGACATGGACAGGGGGTACTAGGAGATGAAGATTTATACGAAGACTGGGGACAAGGGAACAACCTCCCTTATTTATGGAACAAGGGTATCAAAGAATGATAAACGTGTAGAAGCTTATGGTACATGTGATGAAACAAATTCAATGATTGGTCTGGCCCTAAGCTATTTGAATGGCGAGTATTTCAGCGGCAAAGAAGAAATGCAGGAAATATTCCATAAAATCCAGACAGCATTGTTCCATGTCGGTGCTGAACTTGCTACACCTTCAGGGAAAAATGTGAAGTGGACTCTTGAGGAAAAAGACATCGAAGAGCTAGAGGCGAAGATTGATGCCTGGGATGCAGCACTTCCGCAATTGACCAACTTTATTCTCCCTGGAGGCCATCAGGCCGGCGCGGCGATGCATGTAGCAAGGACTGTTGCAAGGCGTGCAGAGCGCCAGGCTGTTGAACTGGGAGAAGAGGTTAACCCGCTTGTCCTTTCCTATTTGAATCGACTCTCTGACTTCCTGTTTGTCGCAGCGAGATATGTGAACATGCATCTGGGGTCAAAGGAACAGACATTGCATCAAAATTAACCAGAATACAGCAATTGTAAATGTTTGTGATGTGGCAATATTGACAAAAGTGGAATGAAATTAGTACACTATTTATAAATATTATAAAGTAAGAATTATAATTTTAAGTAAAGTGAGGTGCATGGCGGTGGTACAGAGTCAGTTAAAAGAAGCCCTGGATACCTTGAAGGATACAGGAGTCCGTATTACTCCGCAACGTCATGCGATACTCGAGTTTTTAATAAACTCAATGTCGCACCCAACAGCTGATGAAATATATAAGCGCTTGAAGGAAAATTCCCTAATATGAGCGTAGCGACAGTTTATAACAATTTGAGAGTATTCCGTGAAGCTGGATTGGTGAAGGAATTGACATATGGAGATGCATCAAGTCGTTTTGACTTTGTGACTTCCCACCATTATCACGTTATTTGTGACAATTGCGGGAAGATCGTTGATTTCCATTACCCAGGACTTGACGAAGTTGAACACTTGGCTTCCCATGTAACGGGTTTTAAGGTCGGTAACCATAGAATGGAGATTTACGGCACTTGTCCGGATTGCTCTGCGAAGGAAGTTCATTAAATCTAACTGCTGATGGCAAAAGCTATCAGTATCTTTTTTTGATTTTGTTTGCTTTTCGTTTACATCCTGGGTAACGAAAAACAACAAAAATAGAACTCGGCTGAAGCCCAGTTCTATTTTTGTTGTTTACGGTTGTATTGTTCGTCAAACTCCTTGCCTTCAAGAGCTGGGTCAAGAGTTAAAGGTTCATTGCAATACATACAAATATCCACTCGGCCGAGCATTTTGGTATGTTTGCCGCAGTTAGGACAGACTACCTGAACTGTTTTTGTTGATAACATTCCAATCCAAAAATAAACAGCCGTGCTTGCAATAATGAAAAGCAATCCCAGGATCATGAAAATCGTCATGACCAATGGAGAGTTGCGAAAGAAAATACCTGCATACATAACGATGAAGCCAATGAAAATCAGGCTCAGCGCAAAGGTACGAATTTTATTAATTTTATTAGAATATTTAGCCATTGGAATTTCCCTCCCTAAAATCTAACTATATCATACCATTTGCGGCAAGATAATCATAAAAAAGTCTAAGTCGATGTCGAAAATTGTCTAGAGAAATTGCAGGAGATTTTATATAATTGTCGAACATATATGCTAACAAACAAATGGAGGAGTTTATTATGGAGGATATCCTTCGTTCGATTTATCAAGAACGCGCAAGCCATCCTAATACAGCAGGAGTAGTCGTGGTCGAGAAGAGGCCAAAAGCCATCGCTGCCACTGATACATTTGATGTCATCCTGCTTATTATAGTAAAAGAAAATAATGAACCAGTCTTTGTAAAACATTACTCTTATGAAGATAAAAAAGCAGCGATGCATATCGTTACAGAAAAACAAATCAATGATTGGCTGTTGATAGGCAATAACAAAAAAATATTTGATTGGCTGTACAATGGGAAGATTGTTTTTGACAGGAATGAACGAATTGCCAACCTAAAGCATGAACTCAGGGAGTTTCCTTTCTTTGGGCGGAAAATCAAAATGGGAATCGAGTTTGCCAAATTGATCAGAAGGTATTCTGATGGGAAAGTACTCTTTGACAACTTTAATTATTTGGATGCTTATAATCATGTTGTCCATTCGCTTCATCACTTGGCAAGATTGGCGGTAATCGAAAACGGCTTCCATCCAGAGATTACAGTATGGCATCAAGTCAAACAGATTGAACCAGAAATATATAAGCTATATGAAGAATTAATTTGCAGTGAAGAATCCATTGAAAAACGGTTGGAATTATTATTCTTGGCCAGTGAATTCTTGATCCATAAAAGAACGAAGGTAGGCAGCCAGCATTTGCTTGAGGTGATGGAGAGTAAAGAGCACTGGTCATTCAATGAATTGATGACTCATCCTGAGTTGGCGCCCTATTCTGTAGACCTCGGTATTCTTGTGGAATATCTGATAGAAAAGAAAATCCTTGATGTAGTCAA
The DNA here is from genome assembly GCF_000517385.1 of Mesobacillus boroniphilus JCM 21738. Classification (GTDB taxonomy): domain Bacteria; phylum Bacillota; class Bacilli; order Bacillales; family Cytobacillaceae; genus Mesobacillus; species Mesobacillus boroniphilus. The sequence continues at coordinate 3,584 of NZ_BAUW01000161.1, forward strand.
GGTTGAAACAAAAGGGCAAGGTATTTTCCACAGATATTATAAAACCACAGAAAAATTATCCTAAAAAAATAAAGATAGCTATTGACCAATTGAAAATTACTTGGTATATTAATAACCGTCGCTACGGAACACAGCAAAAACATTTTCGCAGCAGACGGTTGAAAATTCAAAAGTGCTTTTCAGTCAATAACATTTTTTTAAAAAGTTGTTGACAGAAAAAACACTAGATGTTATATTAGTAAAGTCGCTTCTGGGCGATACGCTAACTAACTTGCT
>NZ_BAUW01000160.1 GCF_000517385.1 Mesobacillus boroniphilus JCM 21738
TATGAGTTTAGCTCATATTTTAAAACGTTGGCTCATGATCTTCTATAATAGAAGCCATAATCGTTTATTGTTTGTTGACGCTTGTTTGTTTAGTTTTCAAAGAGCAAGTTGTTCAGTTCGTCGCCCATAAGCGACTTTATTAATATAACACGCTGTCTTATTATTGTCAACATCAATTTTGTTTTTCTTTTTTCGTAAAAACTGATGTTTGTTTTTTCAATTCAACGTTGTTTTCCTGAAGCGAGATTAAATATACCATGGATAAAATATGTTTGCAATATAATTTTGAAAGAAATTTTCACAATGAGAGAATCCTATTTGGTTTTCCGAGTTTCTTCTTATTAATTGCTTTTATTAATAATTTCTCGGTTGTGCTCATATAATGCTTTGGACAAACTAATTTACTGAGGTGATCCTATTTGCTGCAATCAATTGCACTTTATCTCTCACTATTCATGGCGATACTATTATTTAGCATTACCTACACTGAAGCCATTAAAATCGCTAACGCTGAAGGAAAGGTTCACGGAGGAACTCTTATTTTTAGCTCTGTCTGTGCATTATTGTTTTCAAGGTTCACTTACCTATTCATTTAAAAAATCCCCTCTATAAAGGGGATTTTTGTTTGTACCTTACAGATTTACACCTATACTCTTACATTTTTTCTATAGTAGTCTGGTGCAGCAACTTTAAATCTCTCCATACGTAAGCTACTTCGATACATTCCTTGCCTGCAATTTTCACAACTTCTTCTCCAGCTTTTTTCGGCTGAAGGCTTTCATAAAATTTTCGGCTTTCATTATCAGCTAACACCCAAACGAGCATGGATTCATAACCCTGCTTCAGCAATTTATCCAGACCGGCTTTTAGCAATCTCAGACCAAGTTTTTCTCTTTGGTACTCTTTAAGGATATAAATCGCGTACAGTTCTCCATCAGCCTTAAAGTTCCCTGATCTTTCTTTCCCGAAAGATGCAAAGCCAACTATTTCTCCCTCTGGATTAACAGCCACAAAAACCGGCGATGTATCAGCACTCTCTGACAAGCTTTTTTCCCATAAAGGTTTCCTGTCCTCTACCTGTAAAGAATCCAAGTAATCTTGGCTTACAATTCCCTGATAAGTTTCTTGCCAGCTTCTAACGTGAACCTTTGCAATACCGCTCGCGTCATCTTTACTTGCTTTTCTAATTTGCACTTTTATCCCCTACCCCGAGATTGATTTGATTTCGGCTTGATTTTTTAGCTTCATCTTTCTTTCATCTACTAAAAACAATGTTATCCCAGCAATAACAACTAGTCCTCCGATCACCTGTGTCAAAATTACTTTTTCACCGAGCAGGTAGAAGGCCAGTACGGTTGCGCCCACTGGTTCAAATAGTATCGCCATAGAAATGACCGAGGCGCTGATCCATTTTATAGACCAGTTGAACAATGTATGTCCTAGCAGAGTTGGTATCAGCGCAAGAAGGATAAAGTAAACCCAATCGCTTGTGGGATATGGATAGAACGAATCACCCACTGCAATTACATAGAAGAATAAAGTAATTGAACTGATGCTATAGACGATGAAAGTATAGGTTATTAGAGACATTCTCTTCCTGACCGTTTGGCCAAATAACAGGTATACAGTTACCAATGCACAGGCTACTATCGCCAAAAAGTCCCCAAACAACGCACTTCCGCTGATTTTAAAATCACCCCAGCTGATGATGACACTGCCGCCGATTGCTATCAAGCCGCTTAAAATCGCTTTGACGGATACACGTTCCTTAAAAAACAGGTAAGCCCCTACGAAAGCAAATAGCGGCTGGAGAGTGACCAGCACGGTAGAGCTTGCTACTGAGGTATAGTTTAGTGATTCAAACCAGAGGATAAAATGAAAAGCCAGAAAAATTCCGGCTATCCCTGTTAATACCCAATCCCGTTTCGTAATAAGACGAAGTTCCGAAACATACTTTATAAAAAACACCGGCAACATTAATAGTACAGAAAAGAATAATCGGTAAAAAGCTATGACTCCGGACGGTGCAGATGAGACTTTGACAAGGATCGCAGAAGTTGAGACTGCCACCACGCCGATTGCTACCGCCATATAAGGATTTAATTTAGGTGATTCCATTTCCATTCTCCTTTAAGAAACACAATGTGAATTATATGTATTTTACAATGAAATTGAACTTTTATCTTGAATAAAATTTTATTTTATCAATAAGAAGTTTAGTCCGTCATTTTTAGGGAAAGTAAATACATCTTATCAGGGGCAGGAGAAACGACATGTTCTTTTCAATTGATATGGAAATTTTACTTAAGTTGGGGATATCCGCTTTCTTGGGCCTGGTCATTGGGCTTGAAAGGGAAATAAAAAGAAAACCCGTTGGCCTTAAAACGAGCCTGGTTATATCGATTGTCAGCTGTCTTTTGACGATTGTATCAAGTGAATCAGCTTATATATTTCCCGGGGATGAAGACGTGAATATTACGATGGATCCGCTCCGTCTGGCGGCTCAGATTGTATCTGGTATCGGCTTCCTTGGTGCCGGGGTTATTTTACGGAGAGGAAATGACACAATTTCAGGCCTAACCACCGCAGCTATGATTTGGGGGGCCGCTGGTATTGGAATCACAGTAGGTGCCGGATTTTACTGGGAAGCCATAGCAGGTGTGGCTCTACTTATTGTTAGCGTGGAATTCATACCATTCCTAATGACTTTCATCGGTCCAAGGCAATTAAGGGAAAAAGAGATCCGTCTACAGTTCAATGTCAATAGTCGGGAAAGCATTGCCGATATCATTACCAAGATTAAAGAAGAAAAAATCTCTTTGAAAAATGTCCGCATCAAGGATCTAGCGGAAGGAAACCAGCTGGTTCAATTGATTGTAACTGTGGACTTCCGCAGAAAGACGACGGATGTGTACGAAACGGTGTCCGAAATGGAAGGAATCAACAGAGTTGAAATAGAAGGTTTGTAGTAGAAAAGCCGCTGAATGGCGGCTTTTTTAGTGCGCTTATAAAATTTAGTCTTGCATGTCCGGCAAGATGGTTATATAATCTTTCTTGTACCTTATCTATTAGATACGGGGGATTAGCTCAGCTGGGAGAGCGCAACGCTGGCAGCGTTGAGGTCAGGGGTTCGAGCCCCCTATTCTCCATCATCGGAAACCCTTGCCTAGCAAGGGTTTTTTACATTTTTAAGACTTCCCTTTGCCCCATGCTCTATGAAAAGTGCACAAAAAGTGCACCTTTAGTATACTTAAGCGTTTTAAGCTTGATTGAAAAAGCCCCTTTCAAACCGATCTGCTGCTTGTTGTTGCAAGTCCGGATTTACATGCGAATATATGTCCAGGGTGGTCGTTACATCGGCATGACCTAATCGTTCCGCTACAATCTTTGGGTTTTCTCCATATATCAGCAACAGGGTAGCATGAAGATGGCGTAAATCATGAAGCGTGATTTTCGGAACGCCTGATTTTTTAATATACCGATGAAACTCCCTTAGCAAATTCCGAGAATCTTTAAAGTTCCCATCATAAGCACAGAATACCATATCCAGATCATTATAAGCTGCACCTAACATTTCTTTATGTTTTTCCTGTTTTTCTTTATAGAGGAGTAGTTTTTCCACTAAGTATGAGGAAATGGATATTTGCCTGCGTGAGCTTTTCGTTTTTACATCCTTCAAAAAAGCCCCCTCTTCACCGTCCTTGCAAGGGAGCGGCTGATCCGAATTTTTGCTTTTTCAAAATCTATATCCGACCATTTTAATGCCAGCATTTCCCCCCGTCTAATACCAGTAAAAATGAAGGTTTCATAAATCGTTTCTTCTTCAACTTCCTTCACTACGTCCAAAAACCGATTCGTTTGTTCTTCTGTCCATGG
>NZ_BAUW01000159.1 GCF_000517385.1 Mesobacillus boroniphilus JCM 21738
ATGAGATTTTGTCTGAAGTGATGCCATGTTCGGCCAAAAACACGTCACAAGCGTGCAGTTTTGTCTGAAGTGATGCCATGTTCGGCCAAAACTTCAGTTCCATCATAAGAAATTGTCCGAAGTGATATGAGGTTCTGAAAATTAATTGACCTTTTGCTTGCTTATATGTCTTTTTTCCTCGTAATTAGCCAATTTGTGTTAATCCCTTTTAAAAATGGGTAAAAGAAAGTGTCATATTTCTAAACTATTTTTAAAAGGTTGGGGTGCTCAGTGAGCAAAAATTCAATAGCAACACGTTTTCTAAGAGGATGGAAAAGGCTTCATATGAACCAGGTGCTGGTTTTGTCTGTTTCAACAGCAGTACTGGCATTCTTAAGTTTTTTCCATGTTTATTCTGAGGGTGCTGACATCAGTGCATTGAATGATGATATGGCACAGTCAACCGTCATTTACGATGCAAATGGTGAAGTCGCCAGCAAAATTTCCGCCCTGAAAAATGAGGGTATCAAGATTGAAGAAGTTCCGGACCATGTCAAGAATGCTGTTATTGCCATCGAGGACCACCGTTTTTATGAACACGATGGTGTAGATCTTGTCGGTATTTCGCGGGCATTTATCCAGAACGTCAAGGCAGGAAGCATTGTTGAAGGTGGAAGCACGATTACACAGCAGTTGACAAAGAATGCTTTGCTTTCGAGCGAAAAGACATATAAAAGAAAGCTCGAAGAATTTTTCATGGCAAGGGAAATTGAAAAGCAATATTCCAAAAATGAGATTATGCAAATGTACTTGAACCGGATTTATTTCGGTAACGGTTCATGGGGGATTAAAAGGGCTGCCATGGGTTACTTTGGCAAGGACGTCAAAGATCTTTCAATCAGCGAAGCGGCTATGCTTGCTGGCTTGATCAAGGCACCTTCTGCATTGGATCCTAATAAAAATTATGAAGAAGCAGTGGACAGACGAAATCTTGTTCTCCAAATGATGAATACCCATGGTTTTATTAAGGAAGAGGAATATAAACAAGCAGTGGCTGAAGAGATTGTCCTTAATGAAAAAGGCGGAGATCCGTTGCGCGGCCGCTATCCATATTATCTTGACCATGTTATTGATGAAGCAATCAAGAAATACGGTCTGACACAGGAAGAAATTCTGACTGGCGGGCTGCAAATCTATACCGAACTTGATGTGACAATGCAATCAGCAGTGGAAGCGACTTATGCGAAAGATGATATATTTCCAAAAGGCACTGACAAGCAAATCGTCCAAAGCGGCGCTGTACTGGTCGATCCTAAAAGTGGAGGGATTCGTGCCCTAGTAGGCGGCCGCGGTGAGCATGTGTTCCGGGGTTACAACCGTGCTACTCAGTTAAAAGCTCAGCCGGGCTCAACGATGAAGCCTCTTGCTGTATTTGCACCTGCGCTTGAAGAAGGCTGGGGTGTTACGGACATGCTTAAGGATGAGGAAATGGAATTCAAAAACTATAAGCCTCAAAACTACAATGATAAATATAAAGGCGAAGTCCCAATGTATGAAGCCTTGAGAGATTCAGTGAATGTGCCTGCTGTATGGCTGCTGGATGAAATAGGAATTGTAAAAGGAATGGAATCTGTAAAGAATTTCGGCATTAATCTCGATCCAAAAAACGACCGTAATCTTGGCCTGGCGCTTGGAGGCTTATCCACTGGGGTATCCCCGGTAACAATGGCTGAGGCATATTCAGCATTTGTCAATAATGGCGAGCGGCACGAGACACATGCAATCACCAAGATTGTTGATAAAGAAGGCAATGTTATTGTTGAATATGAAGGTAAGAAAAGCCAGGTTGTTTCAAAAGAAACTGCAGAGAAAATGACGACGATGCTTCTTGGTGTCGTACAGGAAGGAACAGGGAAAGGTGCGCAAATCGACGGTAGAGAATTAGCTGGGAAAACAGGCTCAACCCAAGTTCCGATTGAAGGAGTAAAAGGGATAAAAGACCAGTGGTTTGTCGGGTTTACGCCACAGCTAGTTGGCGCTGTATGGGTTGGTTATGACAAGACAGACAAGGAGCATTACCTAACCACCACAAGCAGCGAAGGAGCTGCCCTGATTTTTAAGGACTTTATGTCTGAAGCATTGAAAAATACGGATGCACAGTCTTTTAATGTCCCGCCCCTTTCAAAATATATAGAAGAGCACAAGAGGAAGCAGCGTGCCAAGTCTGTAAAAGAGTTAGAGGAAAGGGTTAAGAGGGAAGGAGAAAAACTAAAGAAGCAATGGGAAGAAACAAAAAAGAAGCTAAAAGAGAAGCCGAAAGAAGAAGCAAAAAAGAAAGAGGAAAAGGATACAAATACTGAATCGGCCGGGGCGTCAACGAATAATTCTGGCAACAGCAATGACACCAGCAACGACAGCGATAATGGTGATACCGGTGGTGAAGGAGATGTCGTTGGTGAAGGAGATACCGGTGGTGAAGAAGATACCGGTGGTGAAGGAGATGCCGGTGGTGAAGAAGATACCGGTGGTGAAGAAGATACAGGTGGTGAAGGAGACGCCGGCGGCGATGGTGAATCCGATGGTGAAGGTAATACTGAAGACACTGGAGAGTCTGAAGACGATGGGTCTGATGATAATGAAAAAGAAGATGGTAGCAATAATTAACCTAATTAATACCAACCAGGCACAGGGGACTTGTCTCCTGTGCTTTTTAGTATGCATAAAAGGAACGAAAAAAAGACAAAAAAAAGACCTGCTCGAAAGCAGGTCTTTACTGTCCATCAATTTATATCAAGCTTAAAAGGAAACCGATCACGACGACTGCGCCGATAATCATAAGAATGGTTCTTACCATGAAACTTCACCTCAGTCATTATTTTATCTATTATTGGGACTATATCTGGAATGATTCGGAAGACTCGATAAGTTGCTTGCGTTTTACGCGAAGTACAGAAGCTTCATTTGTAAGCAGCTTTGTAAGCTGGTTTAGTTTCGATTCTATATCTGTACCTTCCATAATAATTTTTAAAGTTGTATTTGGTTCCACCGTCAGCAGGAAAGAAACAAGCTTAGACAATGAAGTTGCCTCAACTGCCTTCTGGCGGCTGTATAAGTAAGTCGTACCGTCCAACTTTTTAGCAGCCTGATAGATTTCAAGCATTTTCTTCATAGTGAATCTTTTCTGAACCATAACATTAGATGACATAATCTCTTTCATTTATATATAACTCCTTTAATGAATCATTTTATTAGGTTAATAGAATATTACCCCGTTAACTTAGTTTGAAAACCTTTAGCAGATAAATTGGGCGATGTTAGCAGGCTAACCAGCTAGGAAGCATTTGAAGCAAGGTAGTTCTCAAGCGCAGAGGCACTCCGTCTCAGGATGGAGATAGAAACGGTCAGGAGAAAGTTTATTGCAGCCTGAAAATTTAGCTAATAAGACAAATTGCCATTTATTGTGATTGGAGTAGTGCGGGGTTATCTCTCGGGTTGGCTGGATGCCGTTGGTCTTTGCTGTTCTGTTTTTGAGAAGTGCGGTTCCAAGGTTCTTTTTTCCGGCTGAACATGGAATGGTACAGGGAATCTTGAAAAAAGAGGACTATACAACTGCGGCTGGTTTGAATCAGCTTGTGATGAGTCTGTTCATGCTGTTTGGCAATGGACTCGGGGTACTCGCTTAATGGTCAATTGGTATTTATGGCGCTATTATAGTTGACACTCTGTCGTTCATCATCAGTGCTATGCTTATTCAGAAGACTGACGTTTCGAAGGAGGCGCGACTGCCAAATGGCTCTCATATAATAAAGGATTTAGGTTTGATACAGGCGCCGATGCCGCTGTTATTTTATTTAATAGGAAATTATGGAAATTATAAAATATTTTCAATGTGGATAACTATCCAGGTTTTCTTAATCCAGCTCCAGCGCCTAGCCCCTCGAGTCGCTTGTCTAGCTGCGGCTCCTAACTCCTCGAGACGCTTCGG
>NZ_BAUW01000158.1 GCF_000517385.1 Mesobacillus boroniphilus JCM 21738
CAGAAGAACCGACCCGCTGCTCATAGACTATACCTATAACTAAAGCCATAAATCAAATGCTTTATATACTTTTGGATCTCTGGCTCTAGGCATTCCATATAACGTTACACCCTAATAAAAAGCACCTCAATGCTTTTTTACTTTATTCCTAACTGCTGTTTTGCAGCCTCAGTTGCCAGTCCTCCTAAAATGTTTACCATTAAGCCTTTTATTTCCGGACCAACTTTAGCAGCAACCTGTTTTATTCTTAATACTCCAACTTGTGTTCTTGGAGAATCACTCGAAATATCGTACAGACTCTTTGTTAACATTTCCTTTTCTTCTTCCGAGAATCCTCCTTGGATTTCTATCAGTTCAATAAATGCATTAATGCTATTCTCGACCCATGGAAAAGCTTCACCACATTCATAACAATAGGAAGGGGGGGCATATGGAGTGAAATCTACTACTTCACATTCATAATATCCCCTTATTTTGCTTTGACAATTTTTACATTGAGAAACTGTGCTCTCCCCACACCGAGTGCAAAATTTCTGAAAATCCTCGGGATAATCCTCTATATTACTGGAAATAGGATGACCATTAGTACATACTAACGCGGTTTTATAGTAACCCAAAATACCACCATCTTTCTTCTAATAACATTTCAAAAAAAGAAGACGTTACCGACAAAACAATTAAATAAAACGCTCTCCGCACGATGCTCCATCATTAATTAAGTTTCTTGAAAAAAGCTTGAATCAATTCAATGTAGGTACCGTTCCAGGATCTGTTTGAATCATCCAAACTATTAAATATTATTAATTCTCCATTCTCAAACTGAAGACTTAGCAGTACTCCTTCTTGAGTAAACTCTGGAATAGTCAATGACGATTCTTTAACCGTAGAGTCAAAACTACGAATATAATAAGTCTTTTCTCTTTCAAAATGAACAATAACAATTTTATTTTCTAGTAAAAAAATAAATTCCTTATGCTCATTGTTATTAAATACATTTTTCGGATAAAACCCCGTAATAGCTTCTGGTTGATATAGTCTTCAACTACTTCTAAAACCCTTTTATAAAACCTGTTTTTCTCTTCAAATGCTCTTCTTCTTAAATCTTCTTTGAAATTACTATAAGTATATGACATGTTTACACCTCCCTTCATCTTCTACTTTGACAAAAGGAGATATTTCCCTGCAATTTTTTACGTTTTTTACCTTTTGCATGTCTCGTCGTCCACCTTGTTATAGAATTTTTTAAGGGGAAGGTTCTTAAAAAAATAGAAAAATAATTTTTATTTCCCTTGAATGATTTACTATTTTTTTCATGTTTTTTATAATTGTATTATTACTATATAAATTTTAGAGAGTCTACTTAATTTGTAATGAATATATACTTTAGGGGGGCCATTTTCCCGGTTGGGGCACTAGCAGTTTTGTATTCACTTCTTTTAGTCTTACAGATTCTATTTATAGCTAAAAAACATCTGGAGGTGGCTGATATGAATAAATACGGATGTACTTTTGAATGTTTAGCTATTTTCTCAGGTCAACTAACTAGTATGATTGGGTCAGCCCTTGTGACCGCTGCTATGTCCCCCTAAGGTATATATAGTATAATCACCTTTTAACGAAACGCAGAGGGACGTAACTTTTGCTTCCAAAAACAATTACGAAAAAGGAGCAAAAGGTACGGTACGTCCCCTTGCTCCCTAAGGCAACCACATTCTGAGTCTTCTCAAATGTCCTTTCGCTAAAAAGTCAGATTGCACACCCATTTTCCTTTCACCTGATGCATTAAAACGTTCTGTACTCCAAATCAAAAACAATCCCTTTTTTGCCCTAGTGATTCCTACATAATGGAGATTTATGTCCTGTGTTTGATCGTTCTGTGGATTAGGAAGTATATAATTATATAAATCCAAATGAAATACAATATCAAACTCTAACCCTTTAGACTTATGTAGAGTCATAATTTGTATCTCATCCTTTTTGGCAGGGAGATATGAATTTATATGTTCATTATTGTTTAATACATCATTTAATAACATTTTCGATTTTTCTTTTTCCCCGTTAGGTATTATAACTTTAGCAAGCTTAATCAACTCTTGTTCATAGTTTGAGATGTCGTAAGGGTTAGATTCCAAATTTGTCGATAACTCTTGTAGTTGTTCTAATATATATTTAGCATTTCTCTTATCCAAATTTAAATCTAGATATTTCTGTACCATATCAAACTTATTAATATTCTTATCAAATAATATAAGTAGCAATTCTTTAAATAATTGACTCCAGAGATTTGAGTCATTATCAAGTGGAGTATTATTGAAAAACTTATGTTTTATTTTTAAGTTCTCGTCAATAATATTTCCTGTTACCTTCCCTCGAACCAGTATAGCTGCTCGATTATTATCTACTATACCTAACTTCTTTAAGATTTTAGGTGCGTATTGGTCTAACCAAAGTGCAATTTCTTTTTGTGTTCCAATAACCTTTTTTTCATACACCCTAATTTTATCCTCAACAGGAAGAAGATTAGCTGTTGAGCTTAGGAATGAGGATGAGTAATTAATAATTGAGCTATGACAGCGATGGTTCTTGCAATTACTACACAATTTTCTTCTTCATTAATAATTGCTAATTGTTCCTTAGTCGGTTCCACTTTGTGCCTCCACTAATTCAACACATTTCAGCAAAGGTTTTGCCAATGTATGGTTTTTAGAACTGATAAATCTGTGTTAGGATCATTGATAAAGTTAAACATAAACGTTGCTTTCTTCTTTTGCATCTCCTTGATTATTTCTGGGTCTGCATTTTCCTCAAAAAGTAAACCGAAATATTTCTCCAGTTGTCCGGAAACTGGCGAATCTCTTAAATCGTGTTCAAGATCCTTTTCAGCCAAAAACATAGAGAGCTGTTCCAATTCTTGACGTAGTTTAACTGTTAATTCTTTAATATCTTGGGTTACATCCAATGGGACATCTGTCAGGGCGTTTTCTTGGGTGAGTAAGTCTTCCATTCCCTCTTCTTCCTCATAAAAAGTCTTATAAATTTTTATACATCTTTTAATTCCAGCAAACCAGTATTTATCCTTTTTCGGTAACTTAAAAAAGTCATTATCTGTTCGCACAACAAAATCAATCTCTAAATTTGATAGAACATCAATATAATAATCAAAACCTACTCCATCAACCATCAAAATACTGATATTCATTCGATCTAAGTCAATTTCTATCGATTCTGCTAATGCCTTATAAAAAAGTAATTCTGATTGCCCTTCAACTAGTAATACAACATTGGAGAAAAACGCTTCTGCAGGAATAATACTCATTCTATGGCCAAATTTAACAAAGGAATCATTAATTAAAGAATGGCATCCATCTAAAGCAGCTTTAGTTTTCAGGTCCTTATTATATAATCTAATTATAGAATCAGGCGGAAACTCTTCGGCTATTTGAGGTGAATGAGTCGTCAAAATAACTTGACTATTAATATTATTGGAGAGATATCCAGCTAATTTCCTTTGTTGATGTGGATGTAAATGCGCCTCTGGTTCTTCAATACAATAAAACGTCACTTCTAACAAATGATCTTTATTAACTTCATTGCGATTAGCCCATAATGCAATAAATAATTGATTACTTCTTCCATCTCCGCTTATTGAAAGGTTTTTATCTCTTACCTTTGACACTAAATTTAAATTATCGACAAAATGCGAGGAATCCCAAGCTCCTACATCGAATTCTATCTTTTGCGAAAGATGGTGAAACGATAAACCTTTTAATTCGTCATTAATATTTCCCATTGCTTTTTTCACATAGTTAAGGTTACTCACTCTTTTGTTGATGATATCGAGTGATTTATCAATCTTATCTAGATATTTTTCATCATAAACTGTTTCCTCAGGTGTTCTATTCTTTTTTATATCGACCAACAAATTCTTCCGTTCTCTCTTTATGAAGGAGTTCAAGTCCCTAGTACTGGCTAGATACTTTAAATTTAAAGTTTTTAAATAATATCTTCCTTTGATTTCTTCTAAATCTTTTGGACTGATACCCGCTTCGAAATGGTATTGTTTTTCTCCAGTCACTGAATCCTTATATGCT
>NZ_BAUW01000157.1 GCF_000517385.1 Mesobacillus boroniphilus JCM 21738
CTTGCGCTTTTTGTTCTGCCAAAAGTTTCAATTTTTTTCGGAATTTAGACGTTTCCGAAACTTTTTTAGGTTTGATTCGTCTAAATTAGAGGAAAATGACAGTAATTGGTCTATGGTTTTTAGGTTTGATTTTTGTTTGCTTTTTAGAAAAAAAAGTATTAAGATTATCTTTGTTTCTCGAACAAAATGGAAATAATTACCTTGAAATCCCCGTATCTGTTATTTTTAACAGGGAGGTAACAAACAAATGAAGAATAATAAATGGACTAAAGCATCCATTGTTGCGGTCGCGACAATCCTGCTTTGGCTAAAGACTTATATTGCCTATAAAACTAGCTTTGATATAAAGATCGAGAACTGGAGACAGGAGATCATCCTGTTCATGAATCCATTAAGTTTCCTGATGGTCATTTTTGGAGTTAGCATGTTCATGAAGGAAAAAGCTCAGAAACGCTACATTTTGATTACAAGTTTCATAGTTTCAGCGATTCTGTTCGCAAATGTAGTATTCTACCGTTTCTTCAATGACTTCCTGACGATACCTGTGCTTTTCCAAACGAGCAATATGAGCGACTTGGGAAGCAGTGTTACTGAATTGATTAACTTCAGTGACTTGTTATATTTCGCTGATTTCCTCCTATTGCCCCTTCTATTGAAGGTTAAATCAAATCTAATAGGATATCGGGAATTTTCCAAGGTGGACCGCAGAGCATATTTCCTTGTAGCAATCGCGATTTCATTTTTCAACCTGGGAATGGCTGAAACTGAGCGTCCGCAGCTGTTGACACGAACTTTCGATAGAGAAATACTGGTCAAAAATATTGGGACATACAATTATCACCTTTATGATGCTTTCCTACAGTCAAAGTCTTCGGCGCAGAGAGCTATGGCTGATGGCAGTGAACTGGCTGATATCGACAACTATGTGCGTGCTAACTATCTGCCGCCGAACGAAGACATGTTTGGTATTGCTAAGGGCAAGAACGTGATTCTGGTCTCAATGGAATCCACGCAGAACTTTGTCATAAATCAAACTGTGAATGGACAGGAAATTACACCTTTCCTGAACGATTTCATTAAAGAGAGCTATTACTTTAATAATTTTTATCATCAGACTGGCCAGGGGAAAACTTCAGACTCTGAATTCCTTGTGGATAACTCATTGTATCCATTAAGCCGTGGCGCAGTTTTCTTTACGCACTCAGGTAATGAATTTACAGCGACACCTGAGATCTTGAATGAGAACGGCTATTTCACTGCTTCTCTGCACGCGAATAACAAGAGCTTCTGGAACCGTGATATTATGTTCCAATCACTGGGATACGAGCGCTTTTACTCGCTGCCTGATTATGACGTGACAGAAAAAAATTCAGCAGGCTGGGGATTGAAAGATATAGAGTTCTTCCAACAGTCTGTTGAACATTTGAAGGCTATGCCGAAACCATTCTATTCAAAGTTCATTACGTTGACGAATCACTTCCCATTCGAATTGAATGAAGAAGACCGCTTTGTCGATCCATATTCTTCAAATGACAAGACAGTCAACAATTATTTCCCGACTGTCCGTTATCAGGATGAAGCTTTAAAACTGTTTATACAAAAATTAAAAGATGAAGGCCTCTATGAGGATTCAATCATCATTTTATATGGAGATCATTATGGAATCTCCGAGAACCATAATAAGGCGATGGGTGAGTATCTCGGCAAGGAGATCACACCATTTGAAAGCACGCAGCTGCAGCAGGTGCCATTGATTGTTCATATCCCAGGTCAGGAAGGCATGACGGTTCCAACTGTAGGCGGACAAATCGACCTTAAGCCGACTATTCTTCATCTGTTGGGAATCGATACTAAGAACAACATCAACTTCGGATCAGACCTATTCTCAAAGGACCGGCTTGACTTTGCGGTTCTGCGCGATGGCAGCTTTATCACAAAGGATCATGTATTCACAAAAGAAACTTGCTATGATAAATCAACTGGTGAGCCGACTGACAAAGCAGCTTGTGAGCCTTTCTTTGATCAAGCACAGAACGAGCTTGAGTATTCCGATAAAATTATTTATGGGGACTTGCTGAGATTTTATGACGAGAAAAATGCCAGTAAAGAAAAGAGTTACCCGAAATCAAACGAGTAATTCTAAGTGAAACCTGTGCCTTAAAGGTGCAGGTTTTTATTATTAATGTATCAATTAGTAAATAAGGATGGTAATTTGCCTGGATACATGGGATATTACTTAGTGGGATTTTCACTTTTGTTTGTTGAAAGTCAGAAATACTCTGTGTTAAAAACATTGGATTTTTCGGAATTCATTGAAACATTTATGAGTTTGTAACGTACAGATATATACATTGTTTAAAATGGGGGGTAGAGGTGAGACACTTTAAGGAGAGTACATATTGTATACCTTATGTTTGCTGGTTGTTGTTGATCATCATCACTTCTGCATTCGCCCTTTCCGGCTGCTCCCAGAAGCTTGATGCTTCATTGCATGAGGGAACTGGCCACGGCTTTAATAGAATAAAGGAATCTCCAGGCCCTTCGTTTTTAGGAGCGGAAATTGTTCCAATAGAGATTGGGGAACAGGAAGAATTCTATAAGTCTGCAGGCTGGCTAAGTGATTCAGAAATTCTCTATATCACAAATAAAGGGGAAAGCAATTCTTTATTATATTCATACAATCTTGGGACCGGAAAGGAATCATTGCTGTATAGAAGTGAGCAGCCAATTATAACCGCGGTACCAAGTCCGGAGAAGAAAAAGGTAATGATTCATAGCGCTGCATCAGAAGAAGGGATCCTCACTGTTATCGATTTATCGGGGAAAGAATTGCATTCTACAACCATTCAATCATATGAACTAAATTTTGAATGGAATCCATTCGATGAGAATTTGCTAGTGGTTTCTGCATTTTCAGAAGACTGGGATTTCAATAGCTATTTATTGGATTTAAGGAATAATAACCTGAAAGAGATTAAACTGCCAGAGCCTTTTGTAAGATGGATTTCTGAGGGGGAGCTTGTTTATCAGGAGTGGGATGAAGATGGGATTTCACTAAAGGCCCCGCTACGTACCTTTTCTTTGAAAGAAAACAAAGCTGAAACCTTACTCGAAGATGTATATC
Source organism: Mesobacillus boroniphilus JCM 21738 (assembly GCF_000517385.1). Lineage (GTDB taxonomy): Bacteria > Bacillota > Bacilli > Bacillales > Cytobacillaceae > Mesobacillus > Mesobacillus boroniphilus. Next base: position 3,125 of record NZ_BAUW01000157.1, read on the forward strand.
AATTTGATTCGCAAGGACAATACTTAATGACTATAAAAGTGAATGAAGAAGAAAATCGAGAATTTGGACTGTATGAATTCTTCAGGAATGCTGATAAATCGGTCGGAAGTATCGAGGCTCCATTGTTAACTTCTTTTTCTGGATGGGTCGTTCCCTTTTATGATTTAATGGAAAATGGAAAGAATTTTATTTATCTGCAGGCAACAGAGCAGGGTGAAGCGGACCTTTACGATGGAGGATTTGACTTAAGGCGTTATCATTTAGATACAGGTAACGAGGAAGTTATTTTCACCGAAATGGCAAATGAGCCACTTTCCTGCTCTCCCTCCGGAGAAGTATGCCTGTACGGTTTTCAGTTTGATAAAGTCTTGAATATCGAGACAAACGAGATAATTGATCTCGTTCACTAATTATTTACAAGGAGAGATTTTGATGGCAATTGTTGATGTAACAGTGATCCCAGTCGGAACAGGGACACCAAGTGTCAGTTCCTATGTAGCAGATATTCAAAAGATTCTTAAGCAGTATGAAGAGCAGGGCGAAATCCAATATCAACTTACACCGATGAATACCTTGATAGAAGGTGAACTTCCCGTTTTGTTTGAGGTAATCCAGGCGATTCACGAAGCACCGTTCAATGCAGGCATCCAGCGGGTAGCCACAAATATCCGGATTGACGACAGGCGCGATGTGAAAAGAAAGATGCAGGATAAGGTAAACAGAGTAAACGAATTGCTGCAGCAATAAGAAAAGCGCAAGCGCCTTGGTCAGCCCCGACAAGCGCTGGAGGGCCGACCGGTGAAGTCGATCTTTGACTTCATCGGGCGGACCGAAATCGAAAAGCGGAGGCGACTGCCCAACTCCGACAAGCGTTGGAGGGCCTGACAGTGAAGTCGTTATTTGACTTCATTGGCAGGACCGAAACGTCTCGAGGAGTTAGGAGCCGCAGCTAGACAAGCGTCTCGAGGGGCTAGGCGCTGGAGCTAGACACTAATCTTAGTAAAAAAGTTTA
>NZ_BAUW01000156.1 GCF_000517385.1 Mesobacillus boroniphilus JCM 21738
AAAAAAACGGCACTGCATGGAGCGCCGTCCTATAAATACTATTTATAATGTTACTGGCTTTTCGATGACGATTTCTGTTCTGTTGACATTCACCGGATTTGAGATTGTATCATCCACCGGACACGTTTTAGCAATGAAATCGGCCAGGGCCTGATGTTTTCTTCCGGAGATGGCGATTTAATAAAGTAGGTATAGCGAATATCCGAATAGCCGCGGCGCACATCTGATTTGTTCATGAACCCATCGGTATCAAGGTCCCCTTCCAATTCGACGCGGAAATCCTCTAATTCTACTCCGAATTTTTGGCTGTACACTTGGGCTACGATGGATTGGCAAGCTCCTAATGCACCAAGCAGCATTTCCACAGGATTCATCCCCTGATCGGTCCCTCCCAAATTGGCAGGCTCATCAATCGTGATATGGAACCCTCTGGCCTGGACATCAACCTTTACACCTTCTTGCAATACAGCAGTGGCTTTGAAAATTTCTTTTGGCATGATATTCCCTCCTTTATATTTACACCTTTATTTTCCATTATTTTCCCGTAAAATCATTCACTAAAAAGCAAGGTACACAAAAGGTTCATCGTGTTTTGTACATATTGTGAAAAGATTAACAATCTGTACAAAATTAGAAATAGTAACATCCGTATACTCCATTTAGATAAAGGGAATCCCTTATAGGCTTTTTCTTAACCACTTTTTTCTATTGTATTTCCCTTTCATTTAAGTTAGCTTGATATTAAAACCCGAATATTCTGAAAGGGGATGCTTTGGATGCTTGATTGCAGGGATGAGGTTTTATTTTATACAAAGCAGCTTGTGAACATTGGCAGCATTGTCAACACAAATGGAGAGAACGAAATTGCCCAGGCACTTTATACGATGATTTCATCGTTTCCTTATTTTATGGAGAACCCTTCACACGTCATCAAACCGCAAACTCAGACTGATGTACTCGAACGCTACAATGTCATGGCTTTTGTAAAAGGCACAAAAGGAAACAGCAACCGTACTGTCATTTTGATGGGGCATCTTGACACTGTCGGAATTGATGATTTTACACAGCTGGCTGATTTGGCATTTGATCCTGACCAGCTGCTTGTTGAGCTGAAAAAGGAGAAGCTGCCACCGCTTGTAAATCAACATGCGCAATCAGGTGAATGGATGTTTGGCCGAGGGGTGCTTGACATGAAGAGCGGCGTCGCTTCCCATCTTTATCTCCTGAAATACTTTTCTGAACACCCAGAGGAGCTCGATGGCAACCTTGTTTTTTTAACGGAGTGTGATGAGGAGGACAGTTCGTATGGAATCCTCTCTGCCGTCAAGGACCTGAACGTCTGGAAAGAAGAGCACAGCTTTGAATATGTCGCTGCAGTCAATAGCGACTTTGTTTCACCCCGGTTTTCGGGAGATAAGAATCGTTACATCTATAAAGGAACTGTCGGAAAGCTGCTCCCTTCTTTTTACATTACAGGCTCTGAAACGCATGTCGGTTCCGCTTTCGAAGGTCTGGACCCTAACCTGATCGCTGCAGAATTGACGAGACAAATCGACTATAACCCTGACCTATGCAATGAAGCATTCGGCGAGACGACGCTTCCACCGGTTTCCCTGAAGCAGATGGACCTGAAGCCTAACTATACTGTGCAGACGGCCCTGGCAGCATATGTTTATTACAATTTCTTCATTCATTCCTGGACGCCAAAGGATGTTTTGGGAAAAATGAAGGAGCAAGCTCATATTGCTTTTGAAAAAGCATTGAAGCTGTACGAGGAGCGTTATCAGCAATTTTGCAAAATCAGCGGTGAACCAGGGAGGGAGATACAGTGGAAGCCAAGGGTTATGACTTATGAAGAAATGGAAGCTGAACTCATCAAGGCCCATGGCTCTGAATACACCGCACACATGGTGGAATTCAAGGATGAGCTCATTCTCGATGCCACCCTTGATCTGAGAATGTACGCGGCGAGGGTTGTCGAAGAAGCCTGGAAATGGATGCCCGATCAGAGTCCGGCAATCATTATCTTCTACTCTTCCCTCTACTCGCCAAGGATTGAAGTGACTGGTGAAACCGAGGATGAGCGAAATCTGATTGACGCTTTAGACAACGCTGTCAAAACGGTACAGCCGGGCTACGATGAGCCAATCGTTGTCCGCAGTTTCTTTCCTTATATATCTGATATGAGCTTTGTCGCTTTGAGTGATGATGATGAAGCTTTGGACTTCGCATCCCGGAACAATCCAAGCTGGGGAACGAAATTTTTCGTGGACTACCAGGAAATCCGCAAGCTGAATGTGCCAGTGATTAACATCGGACCTTACGGGCTGGACGCCCATAAACGTTATGAACGAATGGAAATTGACTACTCTGTTAAAATAGTCCCGAACCTGACTTACGAAGTCATTCGGAATATTTTAGCCAAATAATCTTCAGGTGCCTTGTTTAAGGCACCTTTTTTGATATTTCCCTACTTGTTTTTCCGCTTTTTTCTTATTACTATATAGTTCAGTGGAAATATATTATAGTAATCATTAAAATAAAGATAATGAGACTGATCAAAGGAAAGGCTGATTTCAATTGGAAGAAAACTCTAATTTTATAAAAACGATCATTAAGGAAGATTTGGAGAGCGGCAAGCGCGATAAAGTCGTGACCCGTTTCCCTCCAGAACCAAATGGATACCTACATATCGGTCATGCAAAATCAATCGTCATTAACTTCGGCCTTGCAGATGAATTCGGCGGCAAGACAAACCTCCGATTCGATGACACAAACCCATTGAAGGAAGACCAGGAATACGTAGATGCCATCAAGGAAGACGTCGAATGGCTGGGCTATGAATGGGAAGGCTTGTTCTTTGCATCTGACTATTTCGATGAAATGTACGACCGCGCTGTCCTGTTGATTAAAAAGGGCTTGGCTTATGTGGATGATTTGTCAGCAGATGAAATCCGTGAATACCGCGGCACACTTTCCAAACCAGGAAAGGAAAGCCCGTACCGCAATCGTTCTGTTGAAGAGAATCTTGAGCTGTTCGAAAAGATGAAGAACGGTGAATTCGCAAATGGTGAAAAGGTATTGCGTGCGAAGATTGATATGTCATCACCTAACATCAACCTTCGTGACCCGGTCATCTACCGAATTTCCCATGCAACACACCATAACACAGGAGATAAATGGTGCATCTACCCAATGTACGCTTTTGCCCATCCGATCGAGGATGCGCTTGAGGGTGTTACCCACAGTCTGTGCACAACCGAGTTCGAAGACCAGCGTCCGCTTTACGACTGGGTTGTTCGTGAGTGCGAAATGGAAGCAACACCTCAGCAAATTGAATTTGGCCGCCTGAACCTGACAAATACGGTAATGAGCAAGCGCAAACTGAAGCAGCTTGTGGAAGAAAAGTATGTCGATGGCTGGGATGACCCTCGCCTGCCGACAATTTCCGGCTTAAGAAGACGCGGTTTCACACCAGAAGCGATTCGTGAGTTTGTAAAAGCGGCTGGAGTTTCCAAAGGATACTCAACAGTTGACGCACAAATGCTTGAGCACTTTGTACGTGAAGACCTTAAGCTGAAGGCTCCGCGCACGATGGGCGTACTTCGTCCATTGAAAGTCGTCATCACGAACTATCCGGAAGACGAAGTGGAGTGGCTGGATGCAGACATCAACCCTGAGAATCCGGATATGGGAACACGAAAAATCCCATTCTCCCGTGAAATTTATGTTGAGCAGGACGACTTCATGGAAAACCCGCCAGCGAAATACTTCCGCCTCTTCCCAGGCAATGAAGTCAGATTGAAGCACGCTTACTTCATTAAATGTAATGAAGTAGTTAAAGATGAAAATGGCGAAGTAGTTGAGCTTCGCTGCACATATGATGTAGAAACAAAGAGCGGATCTGGCTTCACTGGCCGCAAGGTAAAAGGAACACTGCACTGGGTTGACGCAACACATGCCCTTCCAGCAGAATTCCGCCTGTATGAGCCGCTGATTCTTGATGATGAGGAAGAAAGCGAAGAGGAAGCCGAGAACAAATCATTCCTGGATCAGGTAAATGAAAAATCCCTGGTAATCGTGAACGGCTTCATCGAGCCAAACATGCAGGACGCCAAGCCGCAGGATAAATTCCAGTTCTTCCGCCACGGCTACTTCAACGTCGATCCGAAGCACACAACAGAAGACAAAAAAGTCTTCAACCGCATTGTGTCGCTGAAGAGTTCGTTTAAGCTTTAATATTTGGTTTGGTGACCTCCCCGAGTGTGAGTTAGATTCGGGGAGGTTTTTGAATTATTGTTGTTCAGGCTAGTTGCTAGAAGGCTGGGTTGGGAATAGGCGGCCAGTTTCGGAAAATAAACTGTTTAGATATTGAATACCGGCAGATTCTTGACAACTTTTCCGCTCTCACCC
>NZ_BAUW01000155.1 GCF_000517385.1 Mesobacillus boroniphilus JCM 21738
TATAGACCAAACTCAAGCGGCTTTAGTGAGAGGATCTCTTCCTCCTGCAATACTGAAAGAATGAATTTCATCGTAAGAACTTCAACCCTACCGTCCCTATAGCATAGCTCTCGTGATAAAAATGAACCATCCAATGCATCTATCTCAGCTATTGATGTACTGGATGGTTTTCTTTTAGTGGGATACCAGTTCATCCACCGCGAGTTGTAACTTGCTCTAACTGTAGTAAAACTCACCTCTAATTAAATGCTTCAAAAAGCATACCTTAAACGGCTTTAAATAAATACTCACTCAAAAAGCCCCAGCAGCGGGAAGTGAGCGGTATGTTCAGGTTTGAAATCCCATAGGCTAGACTCATAGTTCCATTCTTCTCTGGCTATTAGAAATTACTAGTGTCTGAAAAAGGAGAGAATGACAAAAAGCACGATGAACAGTCACTGCTCATCGTGCCTTTTTTCGGACAAAACTTCCGATTGTCTGCTATAAAAACTGGCCCTGGTGTTCTAGGACGCAGTAAAGCTGTACAGTATTTCTTATAAGTACCTAAAGTTCTAGTTCTTGATTTGCTTGTATTCTCTTACATAGATCAAGAGCATATTCTTCAGATATATACTGTTTGAATTCAGGGGAATGATTGAGTTCTTTTAATAGCTTCCTATTCGCTTTAAAGATGCTAGTTTCTTTTAACGAAGAAGCAAGAATCTCGATAGTAAGTTCCTTTTCATAATGTTCCTCTTTGCTAACCGTAATCAAATCAACAATTCTTTCCTCTTCGGATTCAAAGAGAGTTCGTTTGAATATATATCTTACCTCTAATGGTTTCATCAGTTCCAATCCTCCAAATATACTCGAATTAGAATCTGTCAAACTTTGCACGTTTCGACCTCTTCATAACACGGTTAACCATTCTGATCCCAATTACTTTTACAGATTCTGAAGAGTCAAAAACTGTTTCCCTTACTCACAATGGATCAAAGTAATGCTTTTCCTAAGTTTTTGACAGCCAATCCGTCAGTTTCTAAACAATCATCACCATCAATAGCCACACATTATTGGACCTCATTAACACTTAAATAGGACATTTCTACTCCCGAAGCGACCCAGGAACCTTTCCTTTGTCGCACCAGGACTCTTGTCTTTGATATTACTAAATGGCCCCACCTAAGGAATGAAAAAAACACGATGAGCAGCAAACGCTACCCATCGTGCATTTCTTCAAACTATTTCGGGATACGAAGGGACGCGAGTACCGTCCTCGTTGTTTCCCTTCTGTCAAAAATTATTTAGACACATTAACAGAAGTGAAAGTTAATGCATTTCTATTTTGATCTTCAACATCTAAACCATTTGCAGCAGTTACAGTGATAGCTTTTGCATACTCATCAGATGTTAAGTTTCTATCGAATGTAATAGTGTATGTTTTTCCACCGTCTGTTCCATTCTCAGAAACAACCATTGGAGAAGCGGCAAATGTTGTTACATCTACTCCATCAACTTTAACAACGAAGTCGTCTGCAGCTTCACCAGTTGTGCCAATTACATTAATTACATTTTCACTGAAAGTTAAAGTAATTGCATTTGCAGCTGTTAACTTAGCTGTAAATGTTGGTTTAACATTTTCAGTTAAGTATTCAGTAGTATGATAGTCATTCATTACTACACCATTATCTGCTTTTACTCCACTGATAGTTACATTTCTTAGTCCAGTTACACTAACATTATTATCTAATGTTAATTCTACAGTAGCAGCAGAAGTAGTGTTTGAAGTCAATACTGCTGAAGTAACTACAGCACCTTCGATACGATAGTTAGCTGCATTAGTAGCAGAAGCTCCATCAAGCTTTTTGTCGAAAGAAACAGTTAACTTGTTTGAACCAGTAACTGTAATTCCGTTTGAAGCTACTAGTGGTGCAAGTTCAGAAGCGTCCACAGTAGTATCGATTTCTGGTTTAGTTGCATCTGTGTTGCTGTCTCTAGTAAATGAAACTTGTTTAGAAACACTATCTCTTCCATTTAGATCTTGTACTACACCAGTTGGAAGTGTAACTGTGTATGCACCTGCAGTTAAAGCAGTGATGTCGAGTTTAACAGAGTTTGACATACCGTTTACTGGATTATAAAGAGAGAAGTTAAGTGATGAAGTTGTGATAGAAGCACTGCTAGTAACAAAGTCTTTTACAACAGTTCCAGCAATCGCTTTAGCATTCACAGGTGATACACTTTCATTGAAAGTAACAATTAGGTGTTCAACACCATTTATTTTTTCAACACGAGTAGCTGCAACAGTTGGATCTACAGTGTCAACTGAGAAGTTAACAATCTTTACAGTAGAAGAACCAGCATTTAAGCTCTTATCGCTAAACCCAGATACTGTAACATTCTGTAATCCAGTTAATCTAGTATCTAAAGAAACGATATACTTTGTTGGATCAGTAGAATCTTTGATATAACCAGTTACGGTAGCTCCTGGTACTACGACTGTTGGATTGCCATTAAGTTGCTCAGAAAACTTAACTTCTAGTTTATTGTTTGCTAGTGCTGTTACAGTTGAAACTGTTGGTGCAACTTGATCAGCAGTAGATAATTTCACAGTTGCAGTAACTGGGTTTGGAGAAACTAGGTTGCCAACATAGTCAACGGCTCCCACGATTGTAACAGTGATATCCTTATCTACGTCTGCTGCGTTGATTCCGCTTAGGTTTACTTCAATATTACCATCTGCATCTAATGATGCTGAAGGCGCTGCTCCAGTAAATGCTACACCATCTGCACGAGCGAAGGTTACTGAGCCTGGACCTTGAAGTTGCTCACTGAATTTAATTACTGCAGTAGTACTATCAGTATATGAAACGCCGACCACACTTGGACGAACAGTGTCATTTACAGTTAATACACTTGAGTAAGCAGTTAATGCTTCGTCTTTAGCGGATTCTACTTCCTTCTTAACTAAAATAGTGTACTGACCCTTAAAGTATTCTGCACCAGCAGCTGTAAGAGTTAAAGTTTTTCCATCAGCACTTAAGCTAGCTAAAACGCTTGCATCAGTAACAACTGAAGCTGTACCAACTTCATCAATTACAACGTTTGTGCTATTTAGAGTATCCGTAGCTCCAGAATTTACCAATGTGCTCTCTTTCATTGGCTTATTAAATTTAATTTCAATTGTTTTAGCGTTAATCGCACTTACACTTTCAACTGCAGGAGTTAAAAGAGCTTCGTATTGAGCAGAAGCTTCTGCGTTCTTAGTAAGCAAGTCTTTACCGAAGTCAGTGTCTTTGTCAAGCTTACCAACACTCAGCAGCTTTGTCTAGAGCAGCTTTTGCAGCAGAAAGATCTTTTTCAGCTAGTTCTTTAGCAGCTACATCAAGAGCCATTTTCACAGTTACTTCAACAGCGATGCTGTCACGAGCGTCTTGTGCGTCAGCTTTGAATTCGCCTCTTAAAAGTTCACGAGTAGTCTTACCGTATACACGGTCAAGGATTACTGTGCGAGTTTTTAGTTCGTAAGAGATTTCGTGGTAAAGCTTTTCAGCAGCATCCCAGTTCTTAGCTGTTAATGCAGCTTCAAGGCTTTCTCTCTTAGCATCTAGAGTTACAGCGTAGTTGTAAGCATCAATATAAGTAATTACGCGCTTAGCAATGTAGTCGTTATATGTAACGTCTAATTGTGCTTCGTATGCAGCTTGCATAGATCCGCCAGCTTGTTTAACTAGAGCCTTTGCATTGTTGTATGCAACTTTTGCAGCGTTGTATTCTTTGTATACAACCGTTAGATCTTGGAACTCACCGCTTGCAGTGATATCACTGTAAGTGTGGTATGCCTTTTTCATTTGAGTGACAGCTTTGCTAACTTCAACAGCGACATTGCTAGCAGCATCTGTTTGTGCAGGTGCAGCAGCTACGAATGCAGATGCAGCGATAGCAGAAGCAGTAGCAACTTTGAAAGCTTTCTTTTTCATAAGTTTGTATTTCCTCCCTGATAAAAATATTATTTTTGCAACGAATCGGTTCAAAGCTAGATCCCCTTCTCATTGCCTAACAAACTTAAAGCTAAGTATACTAAAGTTCTATGGAAATATCAACCTATTAAGTTGTTTCCTACTAGATTTTTAGTATTATTTTGTAAAAGAGTTCATTGATTGGTAACACTCCCAACAACTTTTACAATTTCTATAATAATACATTTATCGAGGAACTTCTACCTTTTTTTTGGCTTTTAGGGGGTAGATTGGTTAGTAAATGTTTCCTCTGGTGGTAAATTAAACTTAAAGACTCACACTTTACTACCATATGCTCTCGAATTTCTCGATATTCCCTTCCATGGCAAAAATATTTACTTTACAAAACTCGCAGCCTCTTTACTTGCAAATTTCAATAAAATATATTTTCCTACCCAAATAAGAAAAGCGCAAGCGCCTTGTTCAGCCCCGACAAGCGTTGGAGGGCCGACTGGTGAAGTCGCTCTTTGACTTCATCGGGCGGACCGAAACGTCTCGATGGGCTAGGCGCTGGAGCTAGACACTAATCTAAGTAAAAAGTTTTATACTTTCTTATAAGATAAAAAAAGACCTGGAAATAATCCAGATCCTAATGATAATTATTTAACTTGA
>NZ_BAUW01000154.1 GCF_000517385.1 Mesobacillus boroniphilus JCM 21738
TCAGCGCCTAGCCCCTCGAGACGCTTCGGTCCGCCCAATGAAGTCAAAGAGCGACTTCACTGGTCGGCTCTCCAGCGCTTGTCGGGGCTGAACAAGGCGCTTGCGCTTTTCTAATAGGAGGTAGGGTGCAGATCAACCCTATGTGTCACATTGGGGATTGAAGCGAAAGGAATATAGAAGGATGCCCGCGCTCACTGTAAACCTTCCGCTTATTTTGGTACACTATTAAAGTGACAAGCAATATCAATATAGATTATGGAGGATTGTCTCTTGACTCAAACAATGGATAAGCAAGGTCGATATGTAAAAATCATTGCCAAAGAGCAATCGTTAACAGCTAAACAAGTGCAAAGTGTCATTTCGTTAATTGATGAAGGAAACACTGTACCGTTCATAGCCCGTTACCGAAAGGAAATGACGGGTGCGCTTGATGAAGTGCAAATTCGCAACATCGTTGAAAGATGGCAATACATACAGAATATAGAGCAGCGTAAAGAGGAAGTCATCAGGCTCATCGAAGAACAAGGAAAGCTGACTGACCAACTGAAGACGAATATTGAAAGAGCAATCAAACTTCAGGAAGTAGAAGACTTATACCGGCCATACAAGCAAAAAAGAAGAACGAAAGCGACTGTTGCAAAAGAGAAGGGACTGGAGCCGCTTGCTCAGTGGATGCTGGAGTTCCCTGTAAACGGAAGTCTCGAAGAAAAAGCCCGGGAGTTTTTATCAGAAGAAAAAGGTGTCGAATCTTTTGAAGATGCGATTGCCGGAGCGAAAGACATCATCGCTGAAATTGTTTCTGATGACGCAGACAGCCGCAAGTGGATTCGAAATGAAACCTTTAAAACTGGCTCCATCGAGTCTGCAGTAAAAAATGAAGAGCAGGATGAGAAGAATGTTTATGAGATGTATTATGATTATTCCGAGCCAGTCAATAAAGTGGTGCCGCACAGAATCCTTGCGCTCAACCGCGGTGAAAAAGAAGAGCTTTTGAGGGTGTCAATAAAGCCAAAAACAGATGTCATCATTAGCTATTTGCAGCGTAAGTGGGTAACTAAAAATCACTCTGTCACAGCAGCTGAAGTAACAGAAGCAATCGAGGATGCATATAAGCGACTGATCCAGCCGTCAATCGAACGTGAGATCAGGAATGAACTGATGGAAAAAGCTGAAGAGCAAGCGATCCATATCTTTTCCGAAAACCTGCGCAAACTTCTCCTCCAACCGCCGTTAAAAGGGAAGGTTGTCCTGGGAGTAGACCCGGCATTCAGAACGGGATGTAAACTGGCTGCTGTAGATGAAACAGGAAAAGTTTTATCAATCGGTGTGATATATCCACATACCTCTGGATCGAAAAATACAGAGGCGAAGGATAAATTCATTAAAGTCCTGAAAGAGTATGACGTTGAAATGGTCGCAATCGGCAACGGAACTGCTTCCAGGGAAACAGAACAATTCGTGTCAGACATCCTGAAAGAGATGGATAAAGAGATTTACTATCTCATTGTTAATGAAGCAGGCGCGAGTGTTTACTCTGCTTCCGATCTTGCCCGCGAAGAGTTCCCTAACTACCAGGTAGAAGAACGAAGTGCAGTATCGATTGCCCGCCGATTGCAGGACCCGCTCGCTGAGCTTGTTAAAATCGATCCCAAGTCCGTCGGTGTCGGCCAGTATCAGCATGATGTCAGCCAGAAAAAGCTATCCGAATCCCTGACATTCGTTGTCGAGACTGCAGTTAACCAGGTAGGGGTCAATGTAAATACCGCTTCTTCTTCCTTATTGCAGTACGTATCAGGACTCTCTAAAACAGTAGCCAATAATATAGTAAAGAAACGTGAAGAAGAAGGAAAGTTCACAAGCAGGACGCAACTGAAAAAAATTCCGCGTCTCGGAGCCAAGACTTATGAACAGGCAATCGGATTCCTGCGTGTTATCGACGGAAAGGAACCCATTGACCGCACTGGCATCCACCCGGAAAGTTACGGTGAAGTAAAGCAGCTGCTTGATAGCCTGGGATTCAAAACAAAGGATTTAGGCACTCCAGCATTAAAGGACGCGCTCGCAAAAATTAGCATTGACCAAACTGCAGCTGAATTAGGGATCGGGAAACTTACACTGAAAGATATCATTGATGCGCTAATAAGACCTGAAAGGGACCCGCGCGACGAGCTTCCGGCACCACTTTTGAAAAAGGATGTATTGAAGCTTGAGGATCTGAAGGCAGGAATGGAACTTCAAGGTACCGTACGGAACGTGGTTGACTTTGGAGCTTTCGTTGATATCGGTGTAAAACAAGACGGACTTGTCCATATTTCAAAGTTAAGCAACCGATTTGTAAAACACCCACTGGATATTGTATCAGTTGGGGACGTAGTAACCGTTTGGGTGGATAGTGTCGACCAGAAAAAAGGTCGCGTCGCCTTGACGATGCTTAAGCCTGAGCAGGCATAATACAGAAGACTGCAGGAATCCCTGCAGTCTTCTAATCGTTCAAACTCTGTTTATTTCTATAAAAGTACCAACATTGATTTAAAAGTTTGATCTGATACCGATTTTTCTCATAGAAGGCTCGTTTCATTTGATTCTGAAACCAGACAGGCATAGAGCAATACCTCCTTAAGATAATGCATTAAAGGTAACATTAATATATGCTATAATGGGTTGTCATGTTTCTTTAAAAGGCAGGCGTTTTACAGATGACTGATCAAGAGTTGCATAATCTTGTAGTAATGATTTCCGATAAATACTTTCATAAGCCATTCGGGCATAAGGCGTTTTTTAATCCGAGACTTCGAACAACTGGCGGTCGCTATATGCTGGGCAGCCGCAACATTGAAATTAATAAAAAGTATTTTGAGCAACTAGGTGAGGCGGAGTTGATCGGGATCATTAAGCATGAACTTTGCCATTACCATCTTCATATAGAAGGAAAAGGGTACAAGCATTGCGATAAAGACTTCCGGGATTTATTAAAGAAGGTAGGTGCCCCGAGATTTTGTTCTGTACTTCCGGAAGAGAAGAAGAGAAGATCGAAACAGAAGTTCATTTTTTATCAGTGCAGCAGCTGCAAGTTGGCCTATCGCCGCAAAAGATCTATCAATACCTCGAAATACGTGTGTGGAAAATGCCAGGGAAAGTTGATAAAAGTGAAGGAAATGACTGTAGAATAAGCGTTTGTGGGCTTGTAAAAAAGAAATAAAAAACTTATCAAAAACACCCTTGACTTTTGCTGGGTACCTCCCTATAATAGTAAGAGTCGATAAGACAACGACATCAAAAATTAAATTATTCCGCAGTAGCTCAGTGGTAGAGCACTCGGCTGTTAACCGAGCGGTCGTAGGTTCGAATCCTACCTGCGGAGCCATTATTTTAAGGTATGGGGAAGTACTCAAGAGGCTGAAGAGGCGCCCCTGCTAAGGGTGTAGGTCGCGTAAGCGGCGCGAGGGTTCAAATCCCTCCTTCTCCGCCAGAACCTTTTATTATGGCCCCTTGGTCAAGCGGTTAAGACACCGCCCTTTCACGGCGGTAACACGGGTTCGAATCCCGTAGGGGTCACCAAGTCGCGCCCTTGCGAAAAACATCCTTACTACAGCGATAGTAATCATTATAATTCAATATCTGGTCCCGTGGTGTAGTGGTTAACATGCCTGCCTGTCACGCAGGAGATCGCCGGTTCGACCCCGGTCGGGACCGCCATTTTATTGGGCTATAGCCAAGCGGTAAGGCAACGGACTTTGACTCCGTCATGCGTTGGTTCGAATCCAGCTAGCCCAGCCATTTTTTGAGTTGTTAGCTCAGTCGGTTGCTCGCTTTGTTGAATGAACATCAGCGGCAACTTGCGAGAAAGACCGAAGGTCTTTTGAGCACTTGTTTCAAACGGAACTTGTTCAGGGTTCTGTTCGAATACGAGCCATTAGCTCAGTCGGTAGAGCATCTGACTTTTAATCAGAGGGTCGAAGGTTCGAGTCCTTCATGGCTCATCAAGTTTCTTTGTGCTAGCGGAAAGAAACTTCCTTACTTTCGCGTCAGTGAATGAATATGAATATGCGGGTGTGGCGGAATTGGCAGACGCACCAGACTTAGGATCTGGCGCCGCAAGGCGTGGGGGTTCGACTCCCTTCACCCGCACCATTAATTACCTATTGATTAATGAACCTCAATTAGTTATTATATAATCCTGTCATGTTTTGCGGTCGTGGCGGAATGGCAGACGCGCTAGGTTGAGGGCCTAGTGGGGGCAACCCCGTGGAGGTTCAAGTCCTCTCGGCCGCACCAAAAAATTATTGACATCCTTTCTTGGATGCGATAAGATATAAAAGTTACTATTAAAATTAATGCGCCCGTAGCTCAATTGGATAGAGCGTCTGACTACGGATCAGAAGGTTATGGGTTCGACTCCTTTCGGGCGCGCCATTATTTTTTCCTTAATAATAACGGGGAGTAGCTCAGCTTGGTAGAGCACTTGGTTTGGGACCAAGGGGTCGCAGGTTCGAATCCTGTCTTCCCGACCATTCAGCAACTAAACTTTATATGCGGGTGTAGTTTACTGGTAAAACCTCAGCCTTCCAAGCTGATGTAGTGGGTTCGATTCCCATCACCCGCTCCATTATGATTGTT
>NZ_BAUW01000153.1 GCF_000517385.1 Mesobacillus boroniphilus JCM 21738
GTTTAGTTCGAAGCTATCGGTTGCCGAAAACTTCATTCCATTCCCGACAAAAAAACCCCAATGCAATTGCATTGGGTTTAAACATTGGTACAACCGCGTTCGCCAATTTACCCCCTGTTTTTCATTCCAAATAGGTGAACAAAATACAGCAATCGCTTGTCCTAAAATTTTCCCAAGTCCAACTGGTATAAAAATACTAAAATTAGACTATGAATCTTCCAATTTTATGGTACATTGAGAATTGTAAGAATATACAAAAAATAAGGAGGAATGCAAGAATGAAGAAAAAATTGATTTCAGCATTGGTTTTTGCAGTAGCGCTGACAACCTCTGTGGCTTCGGCTTTAGCCGCGGAAAAAGTGGAAGTCCAGGAAAAGAAGGAGAATGTCTTTTCGGCAAAAGATATTACGCTTTACAAAACCATCTCAGATAATCCAGGACAAGAAAGAAAAATGGCCAAGGGCGAACATAAAGAAGCCATTAAACTTGTCGAGGACTACATAAAAGCAAACGGGCTTTCGATTGCTACCGACCTGGATGATCCAGCATATCAGAAATTCGTCTTGTCTTTGGGTGTGGCTTTTGATGAGTTTAGCGAAGAAGATATGAAAAAAATAATATCTTTCGTTCAGTTTATAGACTTATATGAAAACCATGCTCAGAACAATAAGCTCAAAGGATTCAAGAATAAATTAGAGAACAATACCGTATTATCGGAACAGGAGAAAGCAGAGTTAATCAGTTTATTGCCTGCTTCACCAAATGATCCGTCTACTTCAGAAAATGAGGAAGTTTCTGGGGATGTTGTATCCATTGCTACTGTTTATTCAAATGGATATGACAACATCAAGGCTAGGGATTACGCCTATAAATGGTGGGACGGAAGAAACCCCGCCTACGACTATTATGCCTATAAAGAAGGCTGCAGCATTTATGATAAGAGTTGCTGGAGCCAGTGGAATGATTGTGCGAACTTCGTTTCACAAGCCTTATATGCTGGTGGCATGAAAATGAGGTATGGGTCGTCCTACACTTCGTCTGCATCTTGGAGTTATGGCGTAGTGCCTTCTTATACTTGGGGTGGCGCTCATAACTTCTACACCCACTGGAAGGCGCGAGCTGGAGTAGCGAGTTCGGTTTCAGCGTTGCAAACGGGTGATGCTGTAAATGCTGATTACTCAGGTGATGGCCATATAGACCATACGGCCTTATTACAAAGAATACGGGTTCATACAGCAGCAATAAATATTTAACGCAACATACAACTGATAGAAAAGAGACAACAACCTTAGCAAACTGGTATAATAGTGGATATAAGGTATATGGCTACGAAATGGATAAAGCCTCAAATTAATATTTGAAGTATTTAAAAGCGCAAACTGTAATTAGTTTGCGCTTTTGGTTAAAATAGTAAATAAGTTTATGGAGAAAGGGGGATGTAAGGTGAATAGAAAATGGGTTATCATAGGCGTGGTTTTGATTGGTATTGTATTATTAGCCATTTTTATTTATTTTAATCAGTTGCGTTACCCAGCCCTTCCGGCAGATGTAGAATCCACACCGAAAGAAGTCGTGCAGAAATTGAATGAATCAGATCAAAAATTAGTAGAGATTTCAAAAGACGATGAGGAAACCTGGTACATCATGAAGAATGAAGACGTTAATGAGCAGATTAAACAGTTAATAAGCAGCAAAGGTTGGATTTTCAAAAACATAGATGGTAATGGTTTGTTTTTTGAAAAAGATGATGAGGTACTAATTGTGAGCACAGAAATGTGGACCGGTAACTATCGCCTTGTTAAAGTTCCAGCTCATTTTTGAGATGACTAAAAAAATCACTAAAAAATGAAAAGCCGGAGATTTCCTCATCGTAGGAGACATCCGGCTTTTTGTGTTGAAATTTACCCTCTTTATACGCTCAGTCATCCTCCAGGTACAAGTCATCGAGTTTCGCCCCGACTTCCTGCAGGTTCGGCGTGGTGTAGATCATCGTTGTCTTCGGATCATCATGTCCGGCCAGCTGCGTGAGTGTCGTGAGCGGCACTTTCTTCGCCGTTTAATAGAGAAACGAATGTCGGAGGACGTGCGGATGCACCGTTCCTTTCTTGAACCCGCAGCGATCATTCAACCGACTCAGGATGTCCTGGACATTCCGGACACTGATGCGCTGCCCCCGGTTCGAGACAAACAGGGCGGGATTGTCATCCGTCCGTTCGCTCAGGTATTCCATCAGTTTTCGTCTGAGCTCTTTCGGGGCGGGGACGGTTCGTTCTTTGTTTCCTTTTCCCCGGACCTGGATGGTTCCTGTCCGTTCCCGCACATCCAGATCGTCCCGGTTCAGGTTCACAAGCTCCGAAACACGCAGCCCGCTATAAATGAGCGAGTAAATCACAGCGACGCGCATTTTCCCGCCTTTTTTCCAATCCCCGTTCAGTTTCCGGTTCATCTTCTCGATTTCCCGTTTGATTTTGGCGATGTCGATGTTGTCGATCGATTTCCGCTCCATGCTTACGATTTTTTCTTCCGGGTACTCGATTCCGTTCATTCGGTCCTGCCATCCATGATACGTGAGAAAACTCATATGTATTAACTAAAAACATATGAAAATATATGATTTACCTATATTGACATGGCTGACAATAAAAGGGTACGTTTTAGGTACAAACCGGAATGGGTCACAAAAGGAGGATTCACTATGTTTGCCGGATTTAACTTGACGGGGTTGGACAATCAGTTTCTTTCGCACTACAAGGGTGCGGGGGAAGTGACGTACAATCAACAGAAGAAGTACGTTCAAAAAAAGTTGGACCGTTTCATCCTGGATGATGGGAGCTTGATGGGTCGGCGCTGCAGCAAGATTGGTTTCCAGAGGTGAAGGCGGATATATTTCTTTCTCACTCCCACGGGGATCAGAAACTCACGATGGCATTTGCGGCCATGTTGAAAGAGCAGTTCGGATTGACGGCCTTTATCGACTCTTGCGTGTGGGGATATGCCAATGACCTCCTGAAAAAGATCGATGATGTGTACTGCAGAAACAAAAAAGGGGATATGTACGATTACGACCAAAGAAATTTCTCCACCAGCCATGTACACATGATGCTGTCAGCCGCATTTACGAAAATGATGGATAAAGCCGAGTGCCTTATTTTCGTCAACACTCCAAACTCCATCACGACCAGCGATGTCGTCTAGGACAAAACGAAATCGCCGTGGATATATAGTGAAATTGCGACATCCCTCGTGTTGCGAAAGAAGAAGCCGGACCGACATGACTTGTTGATTAAACATGCGAAATTCGAAGCGGCTGAAAAGAAGCAAAAACTGGATGTCTCCTATAATGTAGACCTCAGTCATTTAATCCCACTCTCTACATCGGATCTTTCAGTATGGCGCGATCAGTTCAAGGGAGAACTCAAGGGTTGGAGAACTCACCCGCTAGATCAGTTATACCTCATTAAGAGAGTGCTAGACTTCAAATTTGAGGCCTATCAGAGATAACGATCACAGGAGATGAATGCAAATGGAAGAAAAAATGAGACATCTTGAAATGATTCAGAACGTCATATCCCGCATGGCGTCCAATTCGTTCTTACTGAAAGGGTGGACGGTGACGCTGGTGGTGGGGCTGTTGGCTTTTGCCAACATCAAGGAAATGAACGCTGATTTTATGTTCCTGGCCCTGGTCCCAGCCCTGTTCTTTTGGGTGCTGGACGGCTATTTTATCCATCAGGAGCGGTTATACGTCAAACTGTACGAACATGTGACCACGCTAAATAACAACCAGATCGATTTTTCGTTGGATGCTTCCCAATATGAGGAGAAAACGGGAGGTCTGGTGGCAGCGTTTTGGTCGAATACCTTGAAGTTATTTTACATGCCGACCCTGCTCGTCGTCTTTGCGGCAATCGTCGCCTATCGATAAGAGAAAACTTGGACAATCGCATGTAGGACAACCCTCAGCAATCGTTGAGGGTTGTTTTTTATTTCATAAAGTACACACGCCTAAAAACAATTTACATCGGGAGCACCTACAATAAATAAACGGACGGATGAAGCCTGACGGCGATTCCGTCACAAAAAGGAGAAGATACAGTATGACAACACCTATCATTGGAGGTTTGGATCTAGAAAACGGATACCTGAAAGCGAACATCAACGCTAAAACCACGAAAGACGCACTAGTAAGAGTACGTCTTTCTTTTATCGGTTTCACATGGGAAAAAGCTAGTAATCTTTACATTAGCGATTTTACTGCTCGCTGACTTAGACTCATCAGTGAGTGCAGCAACCCTAAAGAAATCTGCCTCAAATCCCATTCTGCTGCATGTCGGGTCTGGGTCTTGGTGTTTTCGCACGCCGAAACATATTATCATCGGGGGTTTTGTATTGATATATGGAATTGGATCTATTCTTGGTGGAGAAAATATTGAATTCATTTATTTACTTTTGTTTATTGTTCAATTTTCTTTTACTACGACAATACTATTTCAGATTCTACATAGAGTGAAACAGGTAGAAAAAAAGGATTATCATAAAGAGTAATATTTAATTCGAAAAATATGTACAATATATTCCGATTGATTAGATTTAAGAATCTCCTTGTGGGTGGGTTGATTTAGGAAGGGTAAATGCACTTTTTGTTAAATCCTTATGGAACTAAC
>NZ_BAUW01000152.1 GCF_000517385.1 Mesobacillus boroniphilus JCM 21738
GTCGGGGCTGACCAAGCGCTTGCGCTTTTTGTTCCTTTTAGCCATTTACAATTGTGCCGCCATTTACGTGTATTGTCTGTCCGTTTACATAAGTAGAGTCATCGCTGGCAAGATAGACGTATGCTGGTGCCAGCTCATAAGGTTGTCCGGCTCGTCCCATCGGAGCGTTCGTTCCGAACTTCGCGACTTCTTCAGCAGTGAAGGTGGAAGGAATGAGCGGAGTCCAGATTGGGCCAGGAGCTACGCTGTTGACGCGAATGCCCTGTGACGCTAGGGACATGGCTAGGGAACGCGTAAAAGATACAATGGCTCCTTTAGTCGAAGAGTAGTCGATCAGCTTCTCATTACCCTTATATGCGGTTATAGAGGATGTGTTTATAATTGTGCTGCCTTTCTTTAAGTGTGGAAGGACAGCCTTTGTAAGATGGAAGATGGAGAATACATTTGTGCGGAACGTTTTCTCCAGCTGATCCGCAGAGATATCGAGCAGGCTTTTTTGCGGATGCTGCTCCGCTGCGTTATTGACCAAAATATCAATTTTCCCGAACTCATCAAGAGTTTTCTTCGTCACTTCCTCACAGAAATGCTCACTGCCGATATCGCCAGCAAGGAGCAGGCATTTACGGCCCTCAGCTTCAACGAGCTCCTTTGTCGTTTGCGCATCATTGCTTTCCTTAAGATAGACAATCGCTACATCTGCGCCTTCTTTCGCATAATAGATGGCAACCGATTTGCCGATTCCGCTGTCGCCGCCTGTAATCAGGGCAACTTTATCAGTTAATTTTCCAGACCCTTTATAATTTTCATCGACTGACTTGGGTACAGGATTCATCTCCGGCTCAGTACCAGGCTGATGGTCCTGATGCTGGGGCGGGAATCCCTGTTTTTTATTTTCGTTAGACATAGAACAATCCACTCCTTTTATATGAATCAACATTTATTAAATTCCTTTAAAACCCAGATTAAAAACATGGAAATTCCTTCATTTAGCCATGGAGGTACAATGTCCGGAGCAGTGAGAGTAGCTGAAAAACGGTAAAGCAGGACACCTGCATTGCCCGAAAAGTTGGTAGGAAGCGAAAAAGGGTAAAAGCAGGAGCTCTGCATTACCCCAAAAAGTGTTGAGAAGCGAAAAAGGGGAAAAGGAGGAGCGCTGCATTACCCCAAAAAGTGTTAAGAAGCGAAAAAGGGTAAAAGCAGGAGTTCTGCATTACCCCAAAAAGTGTTAAGAAGCGAAAAAGGGGAAAAGCAGGATACCCTTGGTTACCCCAAACAATGAGAGCGAAAAGCAGAAATCGACAAAAACAAAAAAACGGCCCCCTATAAAAGGGAGCAGCTACATTTCATTATTGAAGTTTATTTTTAAAGATTGAGTAAGTCTTGTAGCCGCCAGTCAGGTTCTTGACCTTGAAGCCGTTTTGCTGAAGGATACGGGAAGCTAGGTAACCTCTCAGACCAACCTGGCAAGTAATCAGGATTGTTTCATCTTTTGGAAGCTCATCAAGACGATTGCGCAAGTCATCAAGCGGAATATTCTTTGAGCCTTCAATTTTGCCATCTGCATGTTCTTTCTCAGTTCGGACGTCAATCATGAACGCGCCGTCCTGGAGCAATTCGTCAACTTCATAGTACTGGACCGTTTCAATTGTGCCGTCCACAATATTGGAAGCAACATAACCAGCCATGTTCACTGGGTCTTTTGCAGAAGAGAATGGTGGTGCATATGCAAGTTCAAGCTCTTGAAGGTCATAGACGCTCAATCCGCCTTTAATAGCTGTTGCGATGACGTCAATGCGTTTGTCAACGCCATCTTTGCCGACTGCCTGTGCACCAAAGATCTTGCCAGTCTCTATGTCGAAAATAACTTTAAGAGAGATTTGCTCTGCACCGGGATAGTAACCAGCGTGAGATAGCGGGTGAATATGAACGGCTTCATATGGAATGCCCAGTCTGCGCAGCAGCTTTTCACTGTTGCCAGTCGTTGCAGCAGTCAAATCGAATACTTTAACGATTGAAGTGCCTAATGTACCCGGATATGCGATGTTACGGCCATTAATATGGTGTCCGACAATGTGCGCCTGACGGTTTGCAGGCCATGCCAGCGCAATCATAGTAGGCTGTCCATTGATATAGTCAGTAACCTCAATTGCGTCACCCATTGCATAAATTGACTCATCAGATGTCTGAAGGTATTCATTTACCTTGATACCGCCGCGTTCACCAAGCTCAAGGCCAGAGTCAGCTGCAAGCTTGTTTTCTGGGCGAACACCTATTGACAGAATAATCAATTCTGAATCAAGAACCTTGCCGCTTTCAAGAACAACTTTTGTGCCATTTTCTTGAACATCAATGATTCCGTCTCCCAGGATCAACTCCACGCCATTCTTTCGTAACTCATCCTCAACGATCGCTGCCATTTCTGGGTCAACTGGACCATTACCTGTGGCAATTTCTCAACTAGTGTAACATTGACTCCAGTGTGGACAAGGTTTTCAGCCATTTCCAGGCCAATGAAGCCTCCGCCGATTACGACTGCATTATTTGGTTTATTGTCTTCAAGGTATGCTTTGATTTTATCCATATCCGGAATATTTCTAAGCGTAAATACATTGGCGCTCTTCAAGCCTTCAATAGGAGGAACGATTGGTTTCGCTCCTGGTGATAACACTAGTACGTCATAGCTTTCTGTGTATTCTTCACCAGTTTGAACATGTTTTATAGAAACTGTTTTCTCTTCACGGTTGATTGCAGTCACTTCTGAGAAATTGCGGATATCCAAGTTGTAGCGTGCATTCATGCCTTCAACAGTTTGCAGAAGCAATTTTTGCGGTCTTCAATCACACCGCTGATATGATAAGGCAGTCCGCAGTTTGCGAAAGAAATGAATTCTCCTCTTTCAAAAAGAACGATCTCAGCTTGTTCATCAAGTCTTCTAAGCTTAGTTGCTGTAGTTGCTCCACCTGCTACGCCGCCAACGATTACGATTTTTTTACCCATTGTATTGTCATCCTTTCGGTTAAAAAAATTAATATATTTCATACCCCTACTGGTATATTAACGTGAAAATAGGGGGAATCCAATAGTACTTTGTGAAGGATTTGTGAATGTTTTGTCATTCCTAATCGATAAAAGTCACATCTGGATCAATACACTAATTTTAACGTGTAAATAAGGTAATTCCGTAGGCGGTTTGTGAATCATTCATGTATTTTCATAAACAAAAGCGGACAATGCTCCCATAGTCCGCTTTTACCCAATATTATTAGTTTTAGCTCTTTTTTTAACGATAATTCACGAATTGCACATCTACTGTAAGATCTGCTTCTTTGACAGCAGCAATGATTTTTTGAAGATCATCCCGGTTTTTGCCTGTGACGCGAACCTGGTCATCCTGGACCTGGCTTTTGACCTTCAAGCCGCTGTTCTTTATAAGTGTATTAATCTTCTTCGCGTTCTCTTTATCGATTCCCTGTACAAGCTTGGCTTTTTGTCGAACCGTTCCACCTGAAGCACGCTCGACTTTCCCGTAGTCCAGATTCTTTATAGGAATGCCGCGTTTGATCATCTTGCTGAATAGAACATCCTTCAACTGGTCAAGCTTAAATTCATCATCGGAAATTAGGACAAGTTCTTCTTTATCAAGTGAAATATCACTTTTGCTGCCCTTAAAATCGTAACGGTTCTGGATTTCTTTCATAGCGATGCTGATTGCATTCGTGACTTCAGACATTTCAACCTTGGATACAATATCAAATGAGCTCTCTTTAGACATGGCTACCTCCGGATTAAGAGAAATTTTGCTGCGCCAGAAGACAAGGGACTGTCAAAGGCGCTTTCGCTTTTGCTTACATTATAGTAAAATATAGCAGTTCAAACAACTTTACGTAATTTAGAGCTTTAGCTCTTTGTGTAGGATGTTAATAACAAGGCAGGAGGGATTTTATGTCCTTGAACGAATATACAGGTCAGACTTTGGAGCTGACCGTAGCAAGAATTGTTGATTTCGGCTACTTTTTAACGGATGGAGAAGAGGATGTGCTCCTCCATTCCAATGATACAGACCGAACATTTGAAGAAGGAGATAAGGTAGAGGTTTTTCTATTTGTTGAATCAAGAGGGAGGCTCGCAGCGACAACGACCATACCGAAAGTCCAGGTAGGCCACTATGAGTGGGTACCTGTCGTTGATGTTAAGGAAGGGATCGGCATATTCCTTGATATAGGGATCAGTAAGGATGTTTTGCTGGGTGAGGAAGACTTGCCAGTAGTAAGATCAGTTTGGCCGCAAGAAGGGGACTTGCTTTATATCACGCTTCGAGTTAATCGCAACAATATGATTTATGCGCGAATGGCAACCGACCCTGTCATTCAGGAAATCTCTGTCAAGGCAACAAGAAGTGATTTTAATAAGAATGTCCATGGCTATATATACCGGACGGCAAGGGTTGGCAGCTGGATGATCACTGCTGAAGGCTTTAAAGGCTTCATCCATGAATCTCAGCGCGGGACAGAGCCTCGTATTGGCCAGAAAGTAGAGGGAAGAGTCATTGATGTAAAACCAGATGGTTCCGTCAATATCTCGCTTTTGCCGCGCAAGCAGGAAGCATTGGATGAAGACGCTGAAAAAATCATGGAATACCTGGAGCTCCGTAATGGCGCAATGCCGTACCATGACAAGAGCATGGCCGAGGACATCCAGGAACGTTTCGGCATGAGCAAAGGATCCTTCAAGCGGGCAATGGGAAGGCTTATGAAGGAAGGAAAGATCTATCAGGAAAATAACTGGACATATAAAAAAGAAAAATAGAGCCGGGTGGCTCTATTTTTTATTTTTTTATAAGAAAGTA
>NZ_BAUW01000151.1 GCF_000517385.1 Mesobacillus boroniphilus JCM 21738
TTATCTTTTAAAATATTTCCTT
Source organism: Mesobacillus boroniphilus JCM 21738 (assembly GCF_000517385.1). Taxonomy (GTDB): domain Bacteria; phylum Bacillota; class Bacilli; order Bacillales; family Cytobacillaceae; genus Mesobacillus; species Mesobacillus boroniphilus. The sequence continues at coordinate 23 of NZ_BAUW01000151.1, forward strand.
TGTTATTCATTCGGTCTGATATAGCCATCTTAACTAGATCGGGTAATTGTGATGTTACATTAGTATAAGTAGAAAAAACTAGTATATCTATAATAGACGCTGCACTTACATTGTATTCTTCGGCCAATTCTGATTTGTTTTTTTCTCCATTGGCAAAGCTAACACAAATTTCTATCACTTGCTCATCTGTAAAACTTCTTTTTGGCAACTTAACTCCTCCAATAAAATTCCATATTAACTACTATCTTATACCAATGTTTTCTATTTTGAGTATAAAAATTTGAGATTTTTTCAGTTAACATGAACTTGTGAATAATTAAAGAACATTTTAAAATTTCACAGTATTTTTAACCCTTAGGGTGCAAAGTGAAGAAAAGGAGAAGTGAATATTGGAGAAGGAAAAAATCCAGCCACATTGTGAGGTTTATCTTAAGCCATTTAAAAGAAACGATAAAGTTCACACCGATACATTGTCTAATCAAATCTTTCATGTTAAATGTTTTTACTTTAAGCCTGAATTTATTAAAGATACAGGCACATATGAGGAAATTGTAAATAAATATCCCCGATATAAAAAAGTATTTATTGTTTCTGATAAACCGGCAACCAGTCTAGCTTTAAGGGCTACTCTAAGAAAAAATTCTATAGATAGACTTAAGTGACAGATAATCAACACCAAAACATTATTATTGGAATAGAAAAACGCTCTGAGTTAAAAAACCGACTCAGAGCGTTTTTAGTCAATTTGTCATTAACCTGTGATTAATATACATCTTATAAGCTCCATATAAAAAAGCTAAACTGGCAATTGTAGATGAAATATTCCCCGGTATTCTAACTTTCAAAAGGACCGAATAGTATCAAAGAAGGTTATAAAACAACTCATCAATAAATGCCTTCATCGGACTAAAACCTATATTCAATAGAATCACCCCTTATTTTTATCGGTACTTTTTAGGGTGAACTATATTATAAGAATTTTAATATTGGTGTATTTGACAATTTAAAAATGCTATAGAACAAATTGTATTTATATGTTGGATCTTTCATTTTAGTTTATTCCTCTGATAAAGTATGCATCACTGGCTAATTCCGGCAATATGTACTCAGTTCCTTTCTTTAGCTACCTCTTTCTAAACATTTTTTAAGGTTAATGGACCCACTAGCTTTTATTTTCTTCTTTTTTGTCAAGTAATGTCACTGTAATCAAGTGACCTGTTATTAAAGAAAGCAGTATACAAACTGGCTCTAATTCATCAAGAATTGGTTTAAAAGAAACCCAAACAACAATATTGTAAATTATTAATGATATGATCATTAAGACTAATAAATAAAGTAGTTTATTCAAGCAATTACCACCTTTACTGAATGGGTGTTATTCTTATATCTATTACCATGAGTATAACTTTAAAGAATAAAAAAACCACTAGTTTTTTATAAAATTCTAGTGGTTTATCTTTTAAATCATTTACCAGGTGAAATACTTTTCCTTCGATGCTACTTTGGTTACTGGTGAAGTATTCCAAGAATCAAAAACAACAGTCGCTGACTGGCCAGAAGTGTCGATGCCTTATTATCAGGGAAAATGTGTATACTACCACCTGTAACTGTTAATACCTGTGATTGGGTAGGATCTTTTATCGTGTAGTTCCACTTTCCATAAGAAGTACTATTATCTACCACCGATATGGAACTCCAATTTTGTTGGAAAGTGTAACTTGCACTTGTTGTTAGACCATCCGAACCATATCCTGCTCCGATGGTAAAACTTGAAGAACCAGATGACCCTGAGTTTACAGGCTTGTGCTCCACCATTTTAGAGCTGTTAAGATCATTGAGATCTGGCTGATGTACAATAGTAACAGCTTCAGTTTGATATTTACAAGCATAGTTAGAATTGGAAGAACATAATTGGGCACCAGGATTAACTTGTACAGAACTACCTAAAGATAAAAATTTGTCATATGAACCATTTGAAACTAGCGCTTTTTTTATGTTGTAATTCAACCGTATTGTTCCATAAGGTGCTGCGTAAGTAGCAGCTTGGTCAATTTGAACATTTGACCAGTTATATGCGGCAATAGAAAATAAATTCTGTTTTCTATTAATCTCTTCTTCCACATAATCTAAAGTATCATCAATCGCATCAATTACAGTTTGTAGCTTAATAAGACTTTCATCAATTTGGGTAATTTCTACATTTTCTTCAATATATCCATTTGGATCAACATTAACAGTTATCTCTCCACTAAAACGTGGAGCATTTGCCCGTGAAACTAACCACTCCAGGATAATCGATTCCGGTTTAGATACATCATCAACAGTAGCAATTAGGTCAAATTGAGATGCAAGTTGTGGATTCAGCTGAGAGTCTTTGACTGCCTTACTTTTCTTCAGAAGTAAAACGTTAATTTTGTCTTCACGCTTACCACTATTTAGAGAAACTTTTTTCTTATTTCCTTTGATATTACCCCTCTCAAGTGACTTCGCATCAAATTTCAGACTACTTTTATTAATAATGTTTATTTCTTTCTGTACATGTTCTGTAGCAGAGGCACTTGCTGAAAATAAACCTTGAAATAACATAATGAATAAAATTAGTGTTGTAGTGAATGATTTAAGGAAATTCATTGTTCTCCTCCTCGGAAGGTTTTGTTGTTAATATCTAAAAATTACCGGACTTGATTTTAAAAGCTTATAATTTGTGCAATTTTAAACGCTCTTGAATGTTTATGATGGTCCCCAAGCCGAGAGGCAAAGTTGACTTTAGCATAAAGAACTATACCTACCAGACAGATATTCCTTCAAGGTTCTAATCATAAACATGGTGGTTTCAAGCTATTTCTCTCCACTAAAGAAAAACTTATAGAAAACTATAAACTTTTTTCATCACTAATATTTTATTAGTGATAATATTCTGTTTTTTCAGTAGTAACGTTACTAGAACCTACATTACCAACAATTCCTTTATTTATCATCAATATAGTAAAAAAACACTACTACTTTAGTTTGGGAATTTTTTTGACAAGAGGTCTATGAAAATTCCTATTTAACTGTTTTTTGAACTGAATAATCAAGGTTGCTACATGTTTCTCCCCCAATAAACCTTCTTGATACTGCAAATGATGGTTACTATACTGTTTTACTTTCAAATAATTGAAAAAAAAAATAAATAATTGATATCGGAACAACTTGGGAATTTTTTGTGTTGTTTGCAAAATAGAAGTGCTGGAGTTTTCTTGGATGCGCAAATAAATTAAGAACAGGGAATACTGGCAAAAGCTAATTACAAAGAAGTATATACTTAAAGGCGGCCATCATGGTTCAGGAAATTTCTGTTTTATACTCAAAACAGAAATCTTTACTTTCAACGAAGTTTGCATATATCTTTATTAAAAGCCTTGACATAGCCTAATCAGAATATCACTCTATATACTTTTTACTCCCATCTGGATATAAATCATACACTCCAAATTCATCCATTGTACGTATGGGTAAACCTTTTTCACGTTGTCTTCTTATTTCCTCTCTTATTTGTTCTTTTAAAATTGCTTCTGTTATTCCAATTGGAGTATCAATATGATGCTAGACTAAAAAGTAGACACAGATTGTTATAATAAATATATCAACTATAACGAGGTGTGTCGGTATGGCAAAAGGCAAGCGGTACGAGGAATCATTTAAAATTGAAACAGTGAAGTACATCAATGAACACAATAAATCAGTAGCTCAGACGGCTAGAGAAGTTGGGGTGAATGAGAACACGTTACATGGCTGGATCAAAAAGTATGGCAAGCAGCCAGAAGTTAAGAGTGGGCAAACCTTCTCTTCATCAGAGGCCGAACTAAGGGCGCTCAAAAAGGAAGTACGCGACTTGCAGGAGGAGAATGACATCTTACAAAAGGCGATGCACTACTTCGCAAAAGACCCTCGGTAAAATATGAATTCGTTCATAAGAATCGCTCCCGATTCCGAGTGGAGAAGATGTGCAAAGTCCTGGGAGTTTCCAAAAGCGGCTACTTCAAATGGTTAAACCGGCCAAAAAGCGACAGGCAGAAACAAAATGAGAAACTAACTCAAGAGATCCTTCAGACTCATTTGGAATTCAAGCAACGGTACGGCAGCGTAAAGATAGCTAAAACCCTGAACAGACGCGGTGTAAAGGTAAGTGAGCGTACGGTTTCGCGTATCATGACAAAGAACCAATGGAAGTCCTGTACCGTCAGGAAATACAAGGCAACGACGAACTCAAAGCACCAGCATCCAGTAAGTGAAAATGTCTTGGATCGTCAATTTAAAGCAAGCAAACCGAACCAGTTATGGGTAACGGATATCACCTACATCCCGACCAATGAGGGCTGGTTGTATTTGGCGACTGTAATGGATTTATATTCTCGTAAAATTGTAGGCTGGGCTATGGATAAGACCATGACAAAGGAGCTAGTCCTCTCAGCGTTAAAGATGGCGTACAAGCGTCAAAAGCCAGGGAAAGGCGTCGTTCACCACTCTGACCGGTGAGTTCAATATGCCTCCTTAGAGTATCAAGCATTATTGAAAAAGTACGAGATGGTAGGAAGCATGAGCCGAAAAGGAAACTGTTACGACAACGCTTGTATCGAGTCCTTTCACGGTATTCTTAAGCGTGAGCTCGTTTATCAAACCAAGTATATTTCTAGAGAAGATGCCAAGAAATCGTTGTTCGAGTACATTGAGTTTTTCTACAATTCCAAAAGGATCCATTCGACCCTGGCTATCAAACGCCAAATGAATTTGAACAAATGAACGGAACTCCTGCGGCCTGATTTTACCTTCATAAAAGTTAAACCGCTCT
>NZ_BAUW01000150.1 GCF_000517385.1 Mesobacillus boroniphilus JCM 21738
CGCTAGTGTAGTTTCCTAAACAACAAAAAAGCCAGGGGCAGATGGCTCTGCCCCTGGCTTTTGGATTCCGTGAATGCAAAGAGGGACTAGCCTGCCCTCCACATTTACCGAAACTTTTTCCTAAGCGGGAAAAGAGATGATCTTATCGTTTGTATTTGATATTGAGCTGTTGAAAAAGGACATACGTATCCCGTTGGCAGCTGCAACAGCAAATTTTGCACAACAAAAATAAAGGAACTCATTCCAAAATCCGCGTACAAAAACAGTCTTGATCATCTCTCCTCACCTCCGTTCAATAATAGTTAGTTTTATTTTACAATCGCATAATTAGTTTAGCAAGTTTTTCCTGAAACGTTCCTGGAATGTAATATTTCTTTCCTGGTGTAGAAACCTCGCATATAAAAATAGGACTTGTTCCCGGTCTCTTAATCAAATGGAAAAACCGGGCACATAAAAATCCGATATGTTACCGGTCTCGTGATTATCTGGAAAAAGCTGATTCCCTAAAGCGAGGAAGGAAAAAACGGACGCTTAATCTGCCGCGGTTACTGCTTGCCAGTGTCTCATTCAGTCATTAATCATTGTTAATCAAACGTTTGATTAAATCTTGTTCAGTCCTGCCACACTGGACTTTTCTCAATTTTTCCCATACTGATTATCTTTTGGTTAAAGCGTTTAAGCAAGCTTGGACCGCGGGTAATGGATAACTAACGAAGGAGTGGGTGACAATGCTTAGACAACTGGAACTTTCTGATTACCAGCTCTGGATGTGCAAAAAGATAAAGGAAAAGTTAGCTGAAAAGCATAACTATATAAATAGTGCTTCCCGTTATCCAAATGAGTTTGAAGAACGGGAAGTAATATCCATAGCGTTAAGCGAAATGCTTATGAAATTAGATGTAATCGATAAGAAAGCAAATTAAGTTTCGCAAGGGGCCACTGGCCTCTTTTTTGTTTTATCGATTCAAATGATCCTGAGTCGGATCCTTCTTTCTCAACTCCGCGAGGATTTCAGTCAATAATGATTCCTGTCTTTTCGTGCTTGTGACCATCATGACAAAAAGCACAATTAGAACGATTGGCAATCCGATTGACAACAATACTCCAAAAAGACCGAACAAACCGAATAACGGCTCCATAGAGAGAACCTCCCTTTGTTATTTTACGATTGAATGTCTGAATGCATAGATGACTGCCTGTGTTCTGTCCTGCACCTGCAGCTTGCTTAAGATATTGCTGACGTGCGTCTTCACTGTTTTCAGTGCGATGAATAGTTCCTCGGCGATTTCCTGGTTTGTCTTTCCTTCTGCAATCAGCTTCAAGACTTCCATCTCGCGCTCTGTCAGCTCTTCGTGCAGCTCAACATTGTTTTTCCGGCGCATTTTCATCATCATCTTGCCCGTCACTTCCGGCTCAAGCACAGGCTGCCCTGAGTATGTGACCCTTACAGCTTTAGCAATTTCACTGGCTTTCGATGTTTTCAGCATATAACTTGTCGCTCCGGCTTCAAGCGCAGGATATACTTTTTCATCATCAAGGAAACTGGTTACGATGATGATTTTAGCTTCCGGCCACTGCTCGATGATCTGTTTTGTCGCTTCGATTCCGTCCATTTCTTTCATGACCAGATCCATGAGAATAATATCCGGCCGCAGCTCAAGTGCCAGCTCAACACCTGTCTTTCCATTATCCGCCTCACCGATAACCTCAATATCCGGCTGGGCCGATAAATAAGACGAAACTCCAATCCGCACCATTTCATGGTCATCCACAAACACAACTTTAATCATTCTTCTCACCTGCCACCACTAATATTGGAACCTTGACCTCAAGCCTGGTCCCTTTATTTTCTACACTGACAATCTTCAATGTCCCGCCGATTTCCCCGGCACGTTCATGCATATTCTGGAGGCCATATGATCCTGCTTTTGTTTCTTCTACGTTAAAACCGAGCCCATCATCGACAACTCTTAAAATCACCTTGTCGTCACGCTTTATCAACAGCACTTCCAGCTGCTCCGCTTTCGAATGGCGAAGAGTGTTCGAGACCGATTCCTGAAGGATGCGGAATAAGTGGTCCTCTACCCCTTTATCCAACGGGAATGGCTCCACCTTCCACTTGATATTCATGGTGACTTTTTGTCTTAATTCGATTAATAACTCCTCGATTCCTTCCTGCAGACTTTTCCCTTTCAAGGCAACAGGGCGGAGATGCAAAAGCAATGCCCTCATTTCGAGCTGCGATTGATGGATCATTTCCTCGACCATCTTCAATTGCTTCGCTTCTCGTTCCTCGGAAGGCCCCTTTTTTTCATTGATCGCAGACATCAGCATCGATGCCGCAAATAGCTGCTGGCTGACCGAGTCATGCAGTTCACGTGCCAGCCTGTTGCGCTCCTGAGAAATGATTTCCTGAATCCGCGACTCCTGCTCTTCAGCTTTTTCAGTCGCCAGCCGCTGTGACAGCATCGCTTTTTCAGAGATTTGCTTATGCAGCTTGCTGGCTCTTTTCGAAATCGAAGAAATTTCTGCGTATGCCTGATTGAGTTCAATTTCGGGCTCCTGGCCTTCCTCCAGCTGAAAAAGCCAGTTGTCGACCGTCCTGAATTGCTTTCGCCAGTATGTCCCCGACGCCAGTCCAAAAGCGACGCCTAACACGACACTAATACTGAAGGTGAATATGATGAAAGGAATATCCATCAGTCACGGTTCCACAAATCAGAAAGCCTGGCAACCGGAAAAACAAGCACAAAAGACAAAGTCACCGCTATGAATAAAATAATCCCGAGGGTCAATCCCCATAAGATTTGGCGCATGGCAGTCGTCATATGCGTTTCACCTCGATATTACCGACAAGCATCGAAGTAAAAATCTTAACCTTTTGCTCAGCTTCTTCATAGCCTGGAGTCTGCACATACAGACTCTGGTTCAGCACCCTTCCTTCCTCATGCTCAAATACTTCAGCAGAGCCAATAACTGACGAATGGCGGAGGGTGACCTCTAAATCATATGGCACATACACTTTTACATTGCCAATGATGTTACGGATGAAAATGACGGTTTCTCCCTTTGGCAGCACCGTCAGGCTTAAATCGATCACACTGTCGCCAATCCCGGCCTGAATGTTGACATCGTTCCACTCATACACATGAGAAGGCGTTTCCTGATGGCCAAACAAACGATTTTTAAATAAAGGAGGCTTTTCGATCAGCATCTCATCCCTGAGCTCCTTTTCAGGCTCCTGTAAAACTGGATTGATCACTTCTGGTTTCTTTTTCGACTTTGCAAATTGATAGGCAAGATAGATCAACACCGCCAACAAGAAAAACCTGAACGTCATCATGCTGAATACACTGCTCAGGAAAAAGAACAATCCTGCCCAGAACAACAGCTTCCCGGATTTCTTCGGCATTAAAGAGCGCCCAAAGTAAACCATCGCTCCGCTGGCAAGAAGGGAGAATATCAGTCCTTCGTTAAAAAATGAAACTTCGAGCAAAAGCAATATAAGTCCAGTAATCACAATCCAGCTGACATAATCATTTTTCATGTTGTTCAACATGCTGTCTCCTCCCTTCCTTGGGATTCATTTTAAAAATGGAATTTAAGATAGAGGATTTTTAATATGAAGTCCTTTTGAGGTGGTATCCAAAAGGCGCAGCTGCCTGCGCCTCTTTTAGAATACCATGTTTTTCCTATTAAATAGTATGCGATTCTTTATTTTTAAACTCTTTTTCCAACTGGGCAATCCTGCTGTCAATTGTATTTCGGTTATAGCTGTTATTTACTTTCTCCTCGAGTTGGTCAAGGTAGGTTTCCATATCTGCGAATCTTGAATCTGCTTTGTCAGAGTATGAATTGTTATCGAGCATCTGATCCATCCGGTGATGTGCTCGTTTCACATTTTCACGGCCCATCAATTCAAGGCGGCGGATGAGCATATCTTTCAGCTTATGGTTCATCTCTTCGTACTTTCGCTCGAGTTCAAGCTGCTGTTTGGCCGCATTTTCCATCGCTTCCTTCAGCCTGGCAGCTCGCTCTTCATACTGCTCCTGCTCCTGCTGTGCAAACTCCTGGAGATCATTTTCACCGGCTCTCATCGCTACCTCAGATTGATACTTCCGTTTTTCTGCCATTTCTAGAGCTTGCTGATGCTCACGTGCAAACTGTTCCTTCAACTGTCCCTGGCGCTCAAGCAGCTTTCTAACCTTTTCTGTTTCGTTTTCACATTCACGAAGATACCGGTTCAAAAGCACGATTGGATTTTTCCTTTCCTTCTGGTCAAGTGCCTCGTGTAAGTCTGCCATTACCGTGTTTTTAATTCTTGTTAATAGATTAGCCATTTGGTAATCTCTCCTTTTTTGATAAGCGCAAGCGCCTTGGTCAGCCCCGACAAGCGCTGGAGGGCCGACCAGTGAAGTCGTTCTTCATTGGGCGGACCGAAATCGAAAAGTATAGCCGACTGCTCAGAAACGCAGAAACTGGAGACTCCGACAAAGAAGCGCTTTTTGCTTCTGCCGACGGAGTTGAAGTTTCGTAGTTTCTAGGAGGCGAAACTAGACAAGCGACTCGAGGGGCTAGGCGCTGGAGCTAGATAGTTTTCAAATTGAAGTACATACATTCTTTTTTTGTGGATTTATTTGTTATTCATTTGTGCCCATTGCTTTTCGAAGTTGACGAAAGGATCGCTTTCTTCGCGGATTGCTTCTTCTCTTTTGTCCCAGTTTTTATACACAAGGTACAGGACATAAGCAGCTGCAATACCCAGGATGGCCGGGACGTTAGAAGCAGTTGCCATCAGGATGATGAAGCCTGCGATTCCCCAGCCGATTTTTGATGCGGTCGAATCTGTCTTTAAAAATCGCTTGACGACGAAGTAGAGTACCAGCAAGCTGATCCCAAGTCCGACGAGCGGGCCAAGGTTTGAAATCAGGACCATGGCTGCAATGAAGCCGGCAACAAGTAAACCAATTTTTTTCATGATTAATTCCTCCTTATCTCTTATGGTTACATCTTACCTTTCTCGCAAAAAATCCATAACGTGCCCGAGCTTGATTTTGGAGTAGGGCTTGAGGCTTAGTATGGCGCAGGACTGGTCGGCAGTGGCATTCATAGGCTAGAGTTGGAGTCGTTGTTCCTTTTTCTCTGCGCTCTCTGATAAACCAAATCTTCAGAACAAAAAGC
>NZ_BAUW01000149.1 GCF_000517385.1 Mesobacillus boroniphilus JCM 21738
CTTTCTATGTTAGAAGCTAAAGTCATCAAGTACGGATTTGTCTTTCTTCTTCTCCGAGAAAGAGACAATGTTATCAGCCTTTGTCGTAGTGGTTCTAAACTCTTCAAATTTGGTGAATCCCACCTTAGGGTCGGAAAAGGCTGAGTTGAAAAACTCATCAACCACAGAGGTTCGGGAATGACCAGTGGAAATGAGATTCACCAAAGAATTATTTCCATCATCGCTTGCATCAAGCCAACTAAAGAAAAGGGATTCCAATTCTTTGATGGTTTCACTTTTGGCTTTATTCTTTTCTTTCAATTCTTGTATTTCGGCATTCGCTTCTCCAAACGTTTTGCAGTTTTTCATTTTCATTTTGAAACCGCAAAAGGTTATCTTCATTTCGCTTTAAAGAAGCGATTAGTTTTCGCTTATCAACTGCCTTTCCTGTGAACAATTTATCCACAGCATCCACAGTATCCACAATTTTATTCTTATCGGATTGTTCTTTGTTTGTAGCGACAACTTGAATAACCTTGTTTGCTGTGTCAATGAGGTCTCTGCCGTGTCCTTTTTTCCAGAAATGTTCTTTTAGTCTGTATTCAATTTGCTTCGTTTCATATAACTCTTCTGCAAATTTATAAATACTGTTATACGAAATCAAGCCACGAGGTTGGACCTGTTCGCGGTATAAAGCAATGATTTTATTCACAGTCGCTTTTAATTCAGTTGTTAAATTCGTTTTGGGTCTTCCACGACCATCAGGTGTGGAAGGGAGCTTTTTCCCCATAGATATTACCTCTTTTTCTTATATTTCTTGGAATGAGTAAAGTGGTGCTGAACTCGAGAGTGCCAATGCAAGGCTACATCTAATTGCTTCTTAATCTCTATTAAATCTTTGTTATAAAGAACATCATTGTCGGAGAACTCGTAATCAGTATCGGTATGCTTCTGTGCAATTTTTTGTAAATTGGTCAAAACAGATAAGAGATGCTTGATATGGGTATTCGACCTTTTGTATGCTTCCTCAATCTCTGCTTGTCGGTTCATATACTCATATTCCGTTAAACGATAATGTGGACAAGCGAAATGGTCCTCGACTGGACAATTCTGTGTAGGGTCTGTGCAATACCCCAAATCCAGAGGAATCTTATCTAGTGAAGCGCCAGTATTGAAGATGAACTGGGTTTTGAAATCATCATCATCAAAATCAACCGTTTCCGAAGATTCCAGGTCTGCTGATAAGCGCTCCATTAGCTGTAATACTTCTGTGTCCACCCAATACTCCAAATGACTATAATACCCTTGCTGAGAGTAAATGGAAGTGTGTCCAGCAAGGCGAGCAATCTCCAAAGGGTGATAACCCTGCCTCATTAAATTCAACATACTGAAATGGCGTGTATCGCCTGTAGCGATAGGTTTCGTGATATCCACTAGAGGTTTTTCTCTAGTATCAGATACAGGAATGTTTCTTTTCTTATCCAATAACATAGTAAGACCATATTTGCCACCTACCACATCACGATAAAAGAGCTGCAAAAGATATAGATGACGAGTGGTTGTGTAACCCAATTTGTCTTTCTTTGTCTTCACAAGAGAAGGATGTAATAACGTCTTGGCTGGATAAAAGTCACGTATTCGATTCTGATAATGCAGAATTTCTTTTGCCATTTGGAAAGGGATTTTTATCTTATCCACCACTTGAACACGATTCTTTGGCTGCTTTTCTCTAGGCAATTTTATATAATACTGATGGTCTTTTTCAATTAGAGCATTTCTTTTTATCGTGCAAAATTCACAAGGGCGTAAAGGAATCAGCATAGTCAGATTCCACCAAAGATAAATAGGAAAATACAATAAATACTCTTCACTGTTCCTATCTAACCCCTTGAAGTAATCTCTCATAATCCAATGAAACAAATGAACTTCTTTGGTAGGTGGAAGGTCTCGCTGGGCATCGTCTCTTTTGCTAACGTGATTGGCTTCTTTTATGTCAAACAATAGAGGACCATATCGGCTCTCCTTATCAAGGAACGGGTAGTACTCAATAAAATTCAAGGTGGATAAAGCCATATCATATTGAATTCTCTTGGACGTTTTTTTGGTTAATACAAGTTCTACTTCCTGGAGCTTAGAAGAATCTAACATTTTTGAAAGGTCTAAAAACTGCACCAAATACCGAAACATTGAATCGGCATAGTTGATTGAAAACTGGTGGATTAATGAGGCAACCCAACACTTTACGATTAAGACGAACTTCGTCTCATCAAATTGGGGATGAAATCGAACAAGCTTGGCGACCTCTTCAAACTTAATCTTCCGACTGCTTCCTTGAGACTCAATATAAAGCTCCCAAGTATCCTCCTCAAACGCCAAATGGGAAAAAGGGGAGTTTTCTTGCTCTTTATCCAACATTTCTTTCGCTAGAGACAGGGAATACTCATCGGTATACTCTTCTTCATTAAAGGCGTGTAATTCGGATAAGTGGATAATGTTTTTTTCTGTTATCAATGGGTTCACCCCTTAAGTGTAAAGTATTCTCTTTTGCTATCGATTCTTCTGACTCGGCTTCTTAGGTCATCTAAATTCGTATCGATGATAAACTGGTTCACCACGTCATCCCCGAATGTTTCCACTGCTGACTTTATAAGCTGAATATCCCCATAGAAGGTATTCACAAGGAACGTGCGTTCACCGTCAGTTTTAGCCTTTTCAAAACGCTCGGTGAAATCGTAGACCTTCTCTTTAAAACGATTTCCCAAAACAGAAAGACTGACGATATGATGGATAGAGTACTCGCATTTCCCACAACTGCGTTCATTATTAAACACGCATTGAGCGAATATACACGATTTCCCTTCTTCATTCGAAGGCTGCAACCCCAATTGTAGAGTATGATAGGTGTTCTCTAATTCCTCTTGAGGCAGGGAGGAAAGGTAGTCCTTTAAAGCTTGTCTTTCAAAATTTTTCGCTTCTAAGTTGGTTAAATACTTTGTGAACATCTCGATTTGGAGAATATCATCAAAGGTGGATTTAATCTCTAACGCTTTTTCACGAGTAGCTTCCTTATTTTGCGTCGCAGACAAATTCGTATCGAGAAGGTTCGCCAATAAGGTATACGCATATCCAAACAACCCCAAGTTAAACAATTGACTGGTAATCAGGTCTATATGTTCTTGTGGGATGTCCGTATAAATGCTTGTTATTTCTGCATCACTATGGCTTCTCAAAATCTTGGTGAACTCAAGTGGGTTTCGGTTAGTTTTCTTTTTCACGATGCTATAAATATAGCTAATCACAGTGCGATTCATTTTTAGACTTCCAAACTGGAAATCTTCCATCCCATTGAAGAACACTTTATGGGAAGAGGGCGTTAGGACTTTTCCACGACCTGTGAAATCAATCAAAGAATCGGACATTGGAGTAGACTCTTGACATCTTAGCTCGCATACCGCAAAGGCATAGGCAAATGCTTCCCGCAATTCTTGTGAGTAGAAGAAATAACGACGCTTTCCCGTTTTACTGTGAACAAGAACCTTAGCTTGCATTTGGCTTAAAATGATGTCAATATCACTATCAGTGAGTTTATTGGTCAACAACCAATTCACGTCTTTTCCATTCAAGGTTGTCTGCTGCAAATTAATTCTTGGGACAGTCGCAACATCGTAATGTCTCCACCCATTCGTTAAGTGAATGAGGACATAAAGCCAGGTAGATGCGTATCGGGAAGTCTGGTCCATTCGTGATATATCTTCAATTGACTTCTTTATGTGTGTGTCTATCCGATTGGCATATTCAATGAGGTCAAGGTATTCATCAACTGAATAAATGGTTTTTTCCTTATGTTCCACCTTTTCTTTATAGGGATTGATAAGCCTTCTTTGGTTCCAATAAGGTGATGCTTTCTTTTTTCTTTGTTCACGATTTAAGTCAAGGAGGAACGAGTAAATGGTTTGCTTCACGCCTTTTGTATGAAATTCATTAAAAATAGATAAATTGATTTCATTTTCTGACAAACTCATTAACTCTTTATCGGTTGTTAGTTGAATAAGCAGTTCTGTGGTGTTGACAGTTTTTACAAGGGTAGCTTGCATTTTGGCTGGCGATTGATTGGATTTGGAGAATTTTCTTTTTATATAAGTGAACCATTCTTTTTCTGTTTCTTTTGCATTCTCGCTAAAATAAAGCTCACCCACCTCTAATGCATTCCGAAATGTTTCATTTGGAGTAGAGTAGATAGTATTGAGAATTGAATTTTTAAGTTTTCTTACTTTCAGTTCTGCATCTACCTTATCTTTAAAAAGAAGACCAGCATTTGCAGCCATATTTTTAAAAGGATATTTCCCTTTGTTTGTTCTTGCGATGGCTGGTATATTTGTCTTGCCGAGTCTCTTAAAGTCGGATGGAGTAAGGCGATTACTGAAGCCAAATAATTCAGCTACTTCGGCTGATATATAGTAGTTCTCTTCAATGTCGTTCAAGATTCTTAATTGTTCCGCTGCTAAGTCATCAATGGCTTTTTTGTCAAACCCCACATTATTAGGTAGAAGTTCTAATTCGAACTCATCAACCACTTGTTTGAAAGAATCGATAGATAAGTCTAGTACTTTCATCGCCTCAGGTCTTGTGTAGGTATCCCCTCTGCCGCGTTTGTACATTTCTTCTTCTACAAGGTTTTTATTTACGAACATTCCTTCTTGCGTTTTTACGATTCGGTGGACAGGAATAACAGAGTCAGCTGTAAAGTAGTTACGATTTACTTGATAAATGTCCAATGCTTCTTTAACCGAAATATGCTCTCTCTTAAATTGGTCTAATTCTTTTTTTATAAGAAGGAGTGTGTCAGTCTTGTAAAGAGGGATGTGATATATCGTAAAAATGCCTTCTTTTTGCAGTTCAATAAAGTTTTGTTGAAGATTGGGAAGACTCACCTTTTTGGGATAACCTATATGCTTCAGAACACTAGACAAAAGGATAAATTGTTCGTTAAATACTTCAAAGCACAAGCTAAGGGTTATGGCGTCGTTTAGGCTGAATAAAACACTCTGTTTTGTTTCCTTTTTATGCAGATAACCGTTATCAACCAACTTCTTCAAACGTTCCAACGTCAGGTGAACTTGTGGATGCCCTTGGCATTTGTATAAAGGAAGGAACTCTTCTTCTGGCATTTCAGTTTGTCGTTGTACGTCTTCGAAGGATATGTCTAACAAAGCTAGGGCTGCTTCTATATCCAGTACTTTTGTAAACTCTTTATCTTGCCACATTTTAAAAGTCCCCCTCCCAATGAATATCCTCTAAGGTTATATTCGCAATCCCATTCTCAAACGACTTCTTTACTTGTTCTTTTTCTTTTTTAAGGTCTGCCGACAATTGGTTTATCGCATCTTGTGTATAGCCCAGTGCTCTTCTATGGTCTACATATTTGATAACCGTATCGATGGTTTTATCTCCTCTAGCAATGGCGGTAGAAACG
>NZ_BAUW01000148.1 GCF_000517385.1 Mesobacillus boroniphilus JCM 21738
CCACTTCCCCATCCAAGACAGTTGTGAGCAATAATAACAACCGTCACAAAAAGCGCTAAATATATAACTTTTTATATAAACAAACATTCATTATTTATAACAAAACTTTTCATAAAGAGGAGAACAACAACCAGCAGATGTAATAAACTGTCTTTAGCATTTTAATTATGGAAGAAGTGCTAGGTTTGACAGACTAGATTAGGTTAATTTATAGTCCTGCCGTTATGGTGCCTTCTATTGCTGTTGCTGCCACAAGATTCCTTGATATTCGTAAAAGCGGCTGCTGGCAATTGATCACTTATACCTCTCTAATTGGAGGTAGTGTGGTAATGTACGGACAGAAAGAGGACAATAGATTTGGACCCAACCCTAAACTTGCGATTGATAATAAAGATGTAGCCTAGCAACTGAATAGTTAACTTTTTGGGTGAAACCATAATTTGGTTTCAACCATTATTCTATGTGCCAATACTTTTTTGCAATAAAAAAAACACACCTATTCAGGAAAATAAGAGTAATTGCTATCGTTAATTTTATTATACCCTTTCAATATTTTCCCAAGTTAAGGCAAACAACTTGTTTTATTTATCAGTATTCACTGGCTTATGTTCCTTAAGAACTTTAACAAAAATGATTGATCGAACTAATTTATTTCCCAAATGAGGAAAATGCAATAGTTCTAGTTATTAATCTACCACTCATGATAGAGTTAGCATGTACCAAAAAATTACAAATTCCAGGAGAGTCGAAAGGAGGATGTCCAATTAAATAAAAAAGACTCTCCCATATAAGGAAGGTAAACTATTTTGCACTTGCAATTATCAATTAAATTTAAAGGGGTTTTATTATGAAAAAATTACTCGTTGTTTTATTTGGTTTTTGTCTTGTTTTTTCAGCTTCAATCACGAGTTTTGCAGAATCAGTACAACAAAATATACCAACCAATATCAGCCGATCAGATATTGAAACTATTCAGAATGCACTCAATAGACCAAATCCTGACGGTACTCCAGCTCAAAATACCAATAACAAATCTCAAGACTCAATTTCTACTGAAGCTGCATCTCTCAACACGATTACACCCGCTTTTATAAGATCGGGAACTACTTCTACCGTACAAGTATACTTAGTTTATAATGGTACAGATGCTGCAAATGCTATAAAGTTTGATTCTATTAAAATCAACAACACTTCATTGTTATTTCCTAAGACGTATACATCATTTCCAGCAAAAGTTTATAATTTTGGAGTATTAAGTAATTATTTCTATCTTTATCTTGGCAATGCAACAATACCAACAAGTGAAACGAAAGTAAGAGTCTCAGATTCTGGCCTAATGGCATATCAGGCACAATTCGGTTGGAAAAGTTTCACTAATATTATCGGAGAATGGCCAATTCAATAAAACTATATTATTTATAGATCCGCAACAAACGTCTCGGCTAATTTAAGATACTCAATTAAACAAAGCAAGGTACATATAAGAAGTTACTTTTGGTATATATAAAACTTAATTGTTTATACGCTAGAGTAATAACATAGAGATGCTCTCTTGAGCATCTATCACTTATTTTTTATTGAGGTGATTATGTGGATCAAAATGAATACAAAAAATATTTAAAGCATCAATATTTCCATGAAATTCGACCGTTACAACCAGTTAATGACGTTATCTCTGCGTTTCAAAAAAAATTAGATATTGTTGAAACAGGATTGTCAGAATCCGAAGCGATTTTTTTAAAAATGACAATTCTTAACTATATTAATGCACACAATGACGACCTCATAAAACCTAATCTGGATAACTTAAATTTCGTCTCGTATGAGTTAGTAAGAAATGAAAAGAGTGCTCATTACTACAATCTAATGAGAGAGATTATATCTAATGATGAAAGAATAATTGTCATTATTGAATCACAGTTAAACGAGATAACTTCCAATTGCGAAGAACTAAAAGTTGATATGATTATCGAACGTGGAATCGACACTTCTCATGTAAATCAAGAAACAGATGAGTTTTTTGCATATCTAATGCTTTTTGATACGTATAACGAAAATCATTGACTACGCAAGTTGGGGGATGGAAAGCGCAGGTCCATATTTCAGATATGGTATCTGGATT
This sequence comes from Mesobacillus boroniphilus JCM 21738, assembly GCF_000517385.1. GTDB lineage: Bacteria > Bacillota > Bacilli > Bacillales > Cytobacillaceae > Mesobacillus > Mesobacillus boroniphilus. The sequence continues at coordinate 2,123 of NZ_BAUW01000148.1, forward strand.
GATTACAACGAAGGTATTGAGCTATAAAGTAATGTAAATTAAATCACAGACAAAATCACATATTAATTCATCCCAATTTCATCACACTATTCATAATAAAAAAGGTTTAGAGAAACCTTCATCTCTAAGCCTTTTTTCAAATTATCTTATTGTGCTAAAGTTAGCAATAGGTAAGCGTTTGAAGTAATCTCCGGCTTTTCCCCTGCTCCGCACGGAACGTGACAGTTTCCCATCATTCCGCGCTCCATCTACCGATACAAAGTTTGATTATAAGTTCTTCGTTCCTTTAAAAATGGAATGATTCTACCTTTTTAAGCCACCTGTTATCCGGTATTGATTTAATTTCTTTATCATTGCGCTATTCAGATAAAGTTTTTGGATTTCTGATACAATCTCGTTCATATCCTTAGAGTGAATGAGCCTGTGTATGTCTTTATGGAGGATGCGTAGGTTATTGAATTGATCTGTCCCACCCAGATGTTTGGGAATATAGTGGTGACAATGTACTTCATTAGCGCTCAATTCCCAACCTGTTATTTCGCATTTCCCCATTTTCATACTAAACCGGCTGATTCTATTATCCAGATATTCTACCGTCCTGTCTGGAAGAGTGGAGTTCATCAGTATACTGATTTCTGTTTCAATATATGGCTTCAATCTTTTGTAAAGTTCTTTTCTTCCTTCCTCAGTGAAAGGGGTTAGTCTAGGACTAAAATTCATAGCGTTTACTGTTTTCACATTCCCTATCGGGAATAAATGAACATTGGCTATTCTAAACGTTTTTAATCCTGAACTATAGAACTTTTTATAGGTTGAATATGGATTGATTGGATGTCCATATCTCCCCACAGGACGGAGGCGATTGTACAGGAAGGCTTTTAAATCGTAAGCAAGACGTGAGAAAGCTGGATTGACATGCGTAGCTCGGTTGAAATAGTTGTGTATCCCTAAGACAAAACTATTAAAGCGAAGGGCATTTTGACTGGTTGAAGAATCTTTGATTCTCTTGATGTGTTTCTTTGCCTGTTCCTTGAGTTTCCTCAGTTTCTTTTGATTGATTCCTGTATAGGCAACTCTTTTGTTTCTTTTTCTCTCAGCCCTTATTGTAAATCCCAAGAATTGTGATTCTCTTTTTCGCAAATTTACTATTTGTGACTTTTCCGGTGAGATATCAAGTTTTAAACGTTCCTTCAGGTACCTCGTAATAGCGTGGAACCACTTTTGAGCCGTTTTTGCATCTCGACAAAGGATTTTAAAATCATCCGCATACCGGACAAGATATCCTTCCTTTAGTCTCGTACGCTTTTTCGCGTATCTTTCCCCTTCTTTAGTTTTATATGGTTTTTTAAGAGGGAAGAACTCCCATTGCCCTGTGACCCACTGGTCAAAGTCATTGAGTACGATGTTCGATAATATGTGGGACAGTATGCCACCCTGTGGAACGCCTTTGGAGGGAACTCCTTCTCCATCAATTTCGGCTTTTAGCATTCTGGAAATACACGCTAAAACCTTTCTATCTCGGATACCTAAATTCCATAGTTGTTTGATGAGCAGCGTATGATTGACATTATCGAAAAATCCCTTAATATCAACATCAACTACATAATGCAATTGAGATTTATTAATTAAAAACTGTACTCTTGCCATTGCGTGATGGGTAGACCTTAGCGGTCTAAAACCATAGCTGTGTTTGTAGAGGTGGGCCTCGGCAATCGGCTCAAGAACTTGTTTAAAACACTGTTGGATGATACGGTCGAGAATGCAAGGGATTCCAAGCGGTCTAAATTTGCCGTTTTCTTTTTCAATCCATTTTCTTCTGACCTTCTTGGGACGATAGTTTTTTAGTTTTGTTTGAACTATTTCAACCAGTTCATTTTCTGAAAGCTGTTTGATGTCATGAATGGTTTTCCTGTCTGTACCAGGTGTTTTCGACCCTCTGTTGGATTTAATTGTACGAAAAGCAAGCAGAATATTTTCTCTTGAGGTAATGATGTCATACAAGTTGTGAAAAGATTCTTTATGCCTGGCTCTTTCGTGTAAATCTGTAAAAGTCTCCGTCATATTGTAGTAATCCCAATATCTTAAAGTTGACACTGTGGCATCCCTCCTGATGAGTGATGTTCCCACATTCTTACCCGATCGGTGTCATTCACATGAAGAAAATAATCGGTTTGTTTCGCTAGACTTGGGGCTGTTCCTTCACTCTCATTACAAGAGTTTCATCAGTCATGCCCCTACCTTCACAGGAATAAATGTATTTCGGCTATGCCTTATTACAAACGTTTTGGATGACAGTCCTTGTTTCAACGTTCCCTGCTTCCCAAGTACCCTACAACGTAGCTATACATTCTCGTCGTAGGTGCTTCCTTTAAGCCTGCGAGCTTGATACCGCCATTGTCCGGTATAATGTATTTCAGAGGGTGCAATTTTACTCTACACCACCCGCCCCATCGTGAGATGTCCATAGGTTTCCCTATGTTCATAACTTTAGACCCTTACATTCGGAAGTTCGTCAGTTCCTTCAGAATGGAACATTCTCACCCTATCCAGTTTTTCAGCCATGCGGCATATCAGTTGGCATACCTTTTTAAAGATTGGCTTCAGCCTTCCTTCTGCCGAATCTACCTGTGCTCCGAACCCCATGAACTGTCATCCATGACGCACGCAGGAGTGTTGATGGGATAGTTTCAGAAAACATGGTTTCTTCATTCCTATCCTCCGTTGCAAATTTAGAATCTATTAAGCGGACTCCCTGCATTTTCACGCCTTATTACGCTTATTGCATAACTTGTCGCGCGCAGCCTTTAGTTGAAGAAAGGCTAACGTTTTCGAAACTGTGTACTTATAATTAAAATAACTCCTATTATAATAAAATGATTGAAATAAGCACAAGAATATAAATAGACACCAAGGAAAACGAATATACTGCTGAAGGATTGTTATGAAAGAATGTACTAATATCCACGTTAGTTAAATTTAGTTTTAGTGGATTATCTACACCAATAGAATATTTAGTTAAATAAAGTTGTGATTTAGGTCTTTTATAAATAAAGTATGTAAAGCTTGCGAATAACAGGATATATGCTGTTTACATTCTCTTCATATAAGAAATCCACCTTATTTAGAGTATATTCTACCACCAATTGAAGTGCTTATGAATTTGTATTCATATATAGTTAGTACTCCATCAATTGTTAAATCGGAAATTGCTCGATTTGACCGGATGAAGTAAAAAATCAGCATTTATACAAGTTATGTCAAATGCCAAGCTGCAAATTGAACTTGGAAATATCTTGAAAAATTTTAAAATTATCCTCAATAATATAAAATAATAAAGAGCATTAAATCTCTCTCGATTTATGCC
>NZ_BAUW01000147.1 GCF_000517385.1 Mesobacillus boroniphilus JCM 21738
TGAAGTATTCATTGTTATTCCAATGTAGATCATTTAGAAATTTATCCAATTCTGCTTCAGATGTAACCAATTCATATCCAAAATCATTATTGTTGGGCCTGAATTTCCAAGCCGGAGCGAAGGTTACAACACTTATATCCACCATCAAATCTCTTTTTTTACTAATTTTTTATTTTGTAACAATCTTGACTGGAATTTATTATAAAGATCATCTTGAATGTCGGTACGATCATTTTCATTTGGACCCTCAATAATATCAAAAATAATTAATCCATATTCTTCAGAAATTAAAATTGCATCGATATCATAAGCACCTTCGGCTGTACCGATGATCGGATAACCTAAATATAAAGTACCATTCAAGTCATCTTTTTGTTCAAAGTAAGTAGCTAAACGGTCCGATGATATTGGCTTTTTAGAAGCACCTCTAACAACATTTATCATTTCTCTATCTCCTTAATTCATAACTATTGTTTTTCTATTGTGTCTTCACTGCATACCCAATCAAATTCATCCCAAGAGTATTTTCTTTTTAATCCATTCAAATGTGTTTTATAGGGAATCAACCCATCGAACTGTAATCTTCCCACAACGATCCCAGGTGATATACCGTTTTCCTTCGCAAACTTCTCTATATTATCCTTACTGAAGTTCCTAGATTTTATAAAATTGTTATATATAGAAAAGGGAAGTAAGTGCTCGGAAGCAAAATCATTTGCCTGTTTCTCTTGTTGTGTCAATAATCCTGATAAACCCGTCCCTTTATTATCCATATAATCTATATACAATTCCTTCTTTCCATGAAGGAGAATATGTGCTGCTTCATGGAAAAATGTAAACCATAAATGGTCATCTGTTTTATAGCGTAAACTTAACTGTATCATTGCCTTTTCTGAGGTTAACCATCTCGCTGCTCCATTAATGTGACAGTTGGGAAGTTCATTTACAAACACCACTGCTACACCTGCTTCGGAGCAAAGGTCTTTCAGTTTTGATATGAAAATATCCGGTGACTCTAATGTAAATGACTTTATCTCCTTTAGTTTTTGTTTAAACAGAGTTGCTTTAAATGGGGAACATTGAACCTTCTGACTGGCTATTTCACCTTTCCTTAACCAAGCAGATACAGAGAAAGGATCTATATCCAACGATTCTGACTTGCGGAAAGCAAACTGAGGATCTACCAGCGCTTTACCCCACAGATCCTCCCAAGAATATACACTTGCCATGCCGAAAAAGTTTAATACCTCTTTTAGTTGGCTAACATCATCGTTTTTTTTCTGAAGCCAATTATTCTTTATCATACTCTTAATTGGAAGCTTTTTTAGCCATTCCACCTGCTTCGCTAATTCTGTTGCCTCAATTAACTCGGCAATTTTTTCATCATATCTTTTTTGTAGGCTGTTCCAAAAAGAAGCCTGAATATTTAAAACCCGCTCTAGTTGTAGTGCTGTTTGTGGTGTAATCGCTGCTTTCCCTTTGATTATTTCATTAATTGCCTTGGTAGTTTTGCCAGTCCTCTCGGCTAATTGCATTTGAGAAATACCCATTGCGTCAATAGTTTCGAGCAATGTTTCACCTGGATGGACGGCATAATTAGGATTGAATTTTAATTTATTTTTTCTTACCATGATAATCCTCCACCTCTAAAATTATTATTGAGGTTATTTTAGTCAAATCCATTCCCCCATCCTCACTAAGCGGAACAGGATCATGATCGGGTTCAAAAATTATTCGCTGAGGTTGCTGTATATCGACTGCAAATTGGCCAGCTTTTTTACCAGTTAATTGATGGCGTCTTGGGGGAGGAGTATGAGGAATTTCTGCCAAGTGATTTGCTGCAGCCAATTCATTTAATCTCCGCCGTATTTTCTTTGCGTTGTCTACTCCCCATTTGCGATCCATCAAAGATTGGTCATTACAAATTTTAGCAAGTTTATTACTTGTATAGTATATGTCCATAATCTTCTCCTGTTACAATAATATTAACGTCAAGGGTTAATTTTTTATTTAAATATATAATTAAAATACGGTACAGTCAACTGGTGTAAAACTTAATCTAAATATATTTAATAATTTCAGTAAAATATACTACTTCAAGAAAATAGACATAGATTTATCTACCGTGCTTTCGCTTGGTGGCCTTCATAAAAAAGTTTAAAATCAGAGCGGTTTAAACTTTTTGTGAAGGTAAAATCCGGCCGCAGGATTTTCGTTCAATTGTTCAAATTCATTTGGCGGTTGATAGCCCAAAGTCGAATGGATCCTCTTGGAATTGTAGAAAAACTCAATGTACTCAAACAATGATTTCTTCGCATCTTTTCTAGAAATATACTTGGTCTGATAAACGAACTCACGCTTAAGAATGCCGTGAAAATACTCGATACAAGCATTGTCATAACAGTTCCCTTTTCGGCTCATGCTCTCGTACTTTTTTAATAATGCCTGATACTCTAAGGAGGCATATTGAACTTCCGGTCAGAGTGGTGAACGACGCCTTTCCCTGGCTTGTGACGCATGTACGCCATCTTCAACGCTGAGAGGACCAGCTCCTTTGTCATGGTCTTATCCATCGCCCAGCCTACTATTTTACGAGAATACAAGTCCATTACCGTCGCCAAATACAACCACCCTCATTGGACGAAATATAGGTGAGTTCCGTTACCTATAACGGGTTGGCTTACTTGCTTTAAATTGACGTTCCAAAACGTTTTCACTTACTGGATGCTGGTGCTTTGAGTTCGTTGTTGCCTTGTATTTCTTAACGGTACAGGACCGCCACTTGTTGTTGGTCATGATGCGCGAAACCGTTCGCTCACTTACCTTGACGCTGTCTTACCGTTGCTTAAATTCGATGCTTGTCTCCTGCCGCCGTAAAAAGCAGTGAACAGTCCAGCAGGACCCCCGCCAATAATCGTGATGTCATAAACTTTTTGATCTTCTTTCACTCAAATGAGTCTGAAGATTCTCTTGAGCTAGTTTCTCGTTTTGTTTCGGCCCGTCGCTTTTTGGCCGGTTTAACGGTGTGAATGAGAACACATTACATGGCTGGTTCCAAAAAGTACGGCAAGCAGCCAGAAGTTAAGAGCGTGCCAATCTTCTCTTCGGCAGAGGCTAAGGGCGCTTAAGAAGGAGATGAGAGACCTCCTGGAGGAGAAGGGCATCTTAAAAAAGGCGATGCACTACTTCGCGAAAAGCCCTCGGTAAAATATGAATTCGTTCATAAGAATCGCTCCCGATTCCATGTGGAGAAGATGTGCAAAGTCCTGGGAGTTTCCAAAAGCAGCTACTTCAAATGACTATACCGATGTGTGTCGGTATGGCAAAAGGCAAGCGGTACGAGAAAGAATTTAAAATTGAAATCAACGAACACAACAAATCAGTAGCTCAGGCAGCTAGAGAGGTCTCTGCCCAAAGGAATACGAACTTCATACAAGGCGAGATATCTTTGGAAGAGGTTGCCAAACAAACCAAAGTTCATACTGCCGAAGGAGATAAAGAGAAAATGGATTTGCCGCATTCCTTCAGACACCCTCGTCACCCTGGATGCCCTTGTCTTAAACTAACCGCTACTACTGCCTTCGCGTCTCAGGACTTGAACCTTATAGGTTAAGCGCATGCTGGGCACACCAAAAAAGCTACCTTAAAACGGTAGCTTTTAAACCTTATTAAAGGAAATAAGTAAAATAGATTGAAGAAACATAGAGCAAAATAATTTCCACCAGCCAAATCCACGAAAAACGATTTACCGTTTGGATAATATTCCTTACGTTATATTGAAAGTGCCTTTTATTAAATAAATTGTTCAGCTCGTTCTTATCAAAAATATCCCGATAAATTCTTTTTATGGAATAAAAATATCTAACGGTTACTTTTAAATCCCTGTAGAATTGTCTCCGCGTAATAAGGAGATAACATGCGGATATAAAAAGAAAAACCATAGATAGATAATATTTTTCTTCAGTGAAAATTTTCTTATCACTATTATCTGATAAAGAATTAAATATAAAAATTGAAATAAAATATGTTAATAATGTTAGATTATTATTTTTAAAAGTAGTAATAAAATAATCAGCAACATCCCTACTTTTTACGGATAATTCTGTAGTGATTTCTGCCACTTTATTTTTTGTTTCAATATATTTTTCTACATTTTCTTTAAGATAAATTGCATGAGCAGATTGTATTGAACTTAAAGTATCTAAAGGCAAGTTCCATTTATCTTGATCGAACTTAAAATACCTCGTGATAATATTTCTAGCTAAATCTATCCTATCATTTATGTCGGCATTCATATAAACCCATTTATAAATCTCGTAAAAACTATTTGCAAACGAAAAATTAAGATTTTTAATATCCGATGTTACTTCAAGATAATTATGACCTATTATCCCTAATTGGATAGTATTGTTATGAGATTTAATATCAGATACATTAGCTAGATAGGATGCCGCAAATACAACCTTTATTTTATTAAACAAATTAAATATGTTAGTTGGTTCTCCTTCATAAATTCCACTAAAATCATTTGGTATAAAATTATATTTTGAGAAATTCTGTGGATTTGTATTAAGGATACGATTCCTTAAAACAATATCTCTTGTCTCATTAGTGGCAGGTTGATATGTTTCTACACTTCTGTTGACTGAAGCAAACAATATTGTAGAGTTCTGAAAGTAAATTTGCCCACTTGCATCATTATGTACTTCGAATTTATTGAGAGTTGAGAGATCAATATTTTTATGGAAATGGTTTAAAAGAAACAAAAGTTTCTGTTCCAATAAGAAATCGGTAAAAACCTCTAGCTCATAAATAGATATAGTAGAGTCAACCTTGTTCTTGCCCACACGATATGTTAGGGTTAAAATACTTTCCTCATCAATAATTGTATTTATATTTTCCCACAATGAAATTTGATTACTATTCTCTTTTAAGTTAAAAGAAAAAGGATCTGCTTCATTTACACTTATACTTAGAGAAACAACATCTCGTTCATTTACCAAAGAAGAAATAAACGAAATATCTCCCCAATCCAGAGAGGTTGTCAAATTGTTGATTTCAAGAGAAAGGCTATAGGATTCAAAATTCTCTACTCTTTCAAGAATTCTTATAGTATCAGAATACTTTTTTAAACAATCCAATACCCTTTCCATTGAAATCAATCCTCCTCTATTTTAAATGTATTATAAAGGTCTTCGTTTATACCCTTAATAATAAGAATCTTCTCGCCATAATTCTCATCTTCTTTTGCAATAATCACATTTTTCAAGTCTTCAATGTAATCTGATGTCCTTAATTCAATTTTATCAGAGACTTTATAGGATCGTCTAAACCTTCCCTTAACCTGTGAAACAACAATATTAAAAGCGGTATCAAAATCCTTTTTCTCCGGCAACTTTCTAAGGCGCTCTTTTAAGGTTTCTGTGTTTATTTCCTCACTTTCCGGAACGAATTCTCCTACAACATACTCAATCATTTCCCCGAAGTTAAATGAGGGGTTTGTTTGAAAGTATCCTACAACC
>NZ_BAUW01000146.1 GCF_000517385.1 Mesobacillus boroniphilus JCM 21738
CTATAAGCTGCAATAGTGAGAAGAATCGAGAAAAAGCCTATAGAAAAATTCTATAAGCTGCAATGAGAGAAGATCGAGAACAAGGCCTATAGAAAAATTCTATAAGCCTGAAATGAGAGAAAATCAAGAAAAAGGTCTTATAGAAAAATTCTATAAGCCTGAAATGTGAGAAGATCGAGAAAAGGGCTCATAGAAAGAATTATTATTGTAAAACTCTACTACTTAAAAGCTGGAGGTGACGGAATGGCGAAAATTATTCAACTAGATGATGCATTATCAAATAAGATTGCTGCTGGTGAGGTAGTTGAGCGTCCGGCATCGGTTGTGAAAGAACTGCTAGAGAACGCGATTGATGCTAACAGTACCGTAATTGAAATTGATCTTGAAGAAGCTGGTCTTGCCCGGATCAGGATCACTGACAATGGAGACGGGATTGAGGAAGAAGACGTTCTTCTCGCCTTCCAGCGTCATGCCACGAGTAAAATCAAGAATGAAAACGACTTGTTCCGGATCAGGACTCTCGGGTTCAGAGGAGAGGCTCTTCCGAGTATCGCCTCCGTTTCAAGACTTGAAATGAAAACATCGACCGGTATCGAAGGTAATAAAGTGGTCATCGAAGGCGGAAAGGTCGAGTCTGTTGAGAAGGCAGACAGCCGTAAAGGAACGGATATCATTATCTCAGACCTATTTTTTAATACACCGGCACGCCTTAAATATATGAAGACCATTCATACCGAACTTGGCAATATTACGGATATCGTAAACCGCCTGGCGATGGCAAATCCATATATCTCTTTCAGACTTGTCCATAATGGCCGCCAGCTTTTAAAGACGACGGGAAATGGAGACGTCCGCCAGGTGCTGGCTGCCATTTACGGTATTAATATGGTCAAAGCTATGATTCCAATCTCGGGAGAATCTCTGGATTATAAAATAAGCGGCTATATATCGATGCCAGAAATCACAAGAGCATCCCGAAACTATATCTCGACAATGATAAATGGCCGTTTTATCAAAAATTATCCTCTTGTTAAAGCGATACAAGAAGGCTATCATACATTACTCCCTATAGGGAGGTATCCAGTTGTTCTTTTAAATATTGAAATGGATCCCCTTTTGATTGATGTGAACGTCCATCCATCAAAATGGAAGTTCGGTTGAGCAAGGAACAGGAGTTGAATGAGCTAGTCTCGAGTGTCATAAAGAATGCTTTTAAAACGAAGGAATTGATTCCGGCTGGAATGGTTACTCAGAAGCAGGAGAAGCCGAAGTCAGAACAAACCTACATGGAGCTGGATCATTTACAGGAAACAGAAGATAAACCTTCTATTATCCAATCGACTATTGAACGCGGGCCATTTGTAGAGGAGAGGGCTGTTGAGCTAAGCAGGAGCTATAAAGCTGCCGAACAACCAAATAGTACACAGCAGACGCCTCCTGATTGGAGGAATGCCTTTGTAGCTCAAGAAAACATGACCTTCGAGGCCACTGCGTCTGTTTCTGATGAGGAACTTGTTCATGATGAAAAAGAAACCATTCAGCCTGACACTTCTCCTGCAGCACATGAAACGGTTGTGGAAGTGCAGGAATCACGAGTCCCGCCTCTTTATCCAATTGGGCAGATGCACGGAACCTATATTCTCGCTCAGAATGACCGTGGCTTATATATAATTGACCAGCATGCCGCCCAGGAAAGAATCAAATATGAGTACTTCAGGGACAAGGTAGGCGAGGTTGCAACTGAGCTGCAGGAAATGCTAGTGCCAATCACTTTTGAATATTCAGCCGATGAGTGCATTAAAATAAATGAACATCAACATGAGCTGGAAAAAGTAGGAGTCTTACTTGAGCCATTTGGCTACAACAGCTTCATCGTGCGATCACATCCGCAGTGGTTCCCTCGCGGAGAGGAAAAAGATTTGATTGAAGACATGATTGAACAACTCTTGCTGATGAAAAAAGTCGATCTTAAAAAGCTTCGAGAGGAAGCAGCGATCATGATGAGCTGCAAGGCATCAATCAAGGCTAATCACCATCTGCGCAACGACGAGATTCAGGCATTACTCGATGAATTGCGCCGTTCCTCCGATCCGTTCACATGCCCGCACGGACGGCCAATCATTGTCCATTACTCCACTTATGAAATGGAAAAAATGTTCAAGCGGGTAATGTAATTAGAAGAGCGAAAGCGCCTTGGTCAGCTCCGACAAGCGCTGGAGCTGGACAATTCTCAAAGTGTAAATTTATCTCTGTTATTCTACGTGAAGAAACAGTGTTCCCAATTGGGTGCACTGTTTTTTTATGAAAAATTAGCTACAGTTGGATAAAAATTCTTCTTTTTTATCTAATAATGGTGTAAAATTACACCAATAGGAAATTTATAAAACATCAAATGATATATTCATTAAATGAGTTATTGGCTCTTATAATATCAAAGGGGGCGATATATTGTTTGTATTCTCATTATTATTTTTCATACTACCTGTAGTTGTACTGATTTTTATAGTAGCTTTTGCAATGAAGAATAAAGAGCAAGGGGGAGAGAGTGTGGTCAGACATTTATATACTTATCTAGTATTGTTTGCTACATTGATGATGGTAATTGGCGGAGGGGTTTCGATTTTCATGGCGTCAGCGGATCTTGTCAGCCCAACTGGTTATTATCAAAGTTTTACAGAATATAAGCAGATGACGTTAAATGGAAAAATTGAAGGTTCCGAGACAGACATGACTGAGGAAGAGCTTCGCAGCAATTATGACATGTACGTCACAGAAGAAAAGGCTCGGCAAAAAGACAGAGCCGTTAATCAAATTATCAAAAGCCTTGGCTTTGTCGTCATACCATTGCCAGTTTTCCTGTACTTTAACAGATTAAGGAAGCAATATAAAGAGTAACATCTGACAGAAAACGTTACCCAATCATCAAATATACCCAGATTCTGAAGCTGCTAAAAAAGAAAGATTGCCAATTAAAAACTGGCAATCTTTCTTTTGGTTTTACCTCACAGCTGGCTGGAGCTTATGGATGTACTGCAATGCTTTACCGGTCCCAATTGCTACGGATTCCAGTGGGTTTGGAGCGATGTGTACAGGTACAACCATTTCACTGCCAAGCCAATCCTGAATTCCATTCAGCAACGCGCCGCCACCTGAAAGGATTACACCGCGGTCAACAATATCACCGCTTAGTTCAGCAGGGCAGTCTTCAAGAGTAGCCCGGATCGCCTCCATGATATGAAGGAGTGATTCCTTGATTGCATCCCTGATTTCATAAGAATTGAGGGTAACAGTCTTTGGAAGGCCTGTTACGAGATCACGGCCACGAATATCCAGTTCCATCATTTCATGGTCAACAAGCGCATAGCCTATTTCCATCTTGATTTTTTCAGCTGTTCTTTCACCGATTAACACATTGTACTCTTTGCGGACATATTGAATAATGTCCTCGTCCAATCTGTCGCCGGCGATGCGGATAGAATGGCAAGCAACGACACCGCCGTATGAGATGATTGCGACTTCAGTTGTCCCGCCGCCAATATCAACGACAACGTTTGCTACCGGCTCATCAACAGGCAATCCAGCGCCAATTGCTGCAGCAACTGGTTCCTCGATGAGATGAACCTTTTTTGCACCAGCATTTCTGACTGCATCCTGGATCGCACGGCGTTCAACACTTGTTGAACCTGAAGGTGTGCAGACAACTACATCCGGTTTGCGGAGTGAAAAGCCGCCCTTTTTTGAAGCCTTCTTCATGATTTGTTTCAACATTTCAGTTGTCACATCGAAATCTGCAATGACCCCATCCTTTAACGGGCGGATCGCCACGATTTTTCCAGGAGTCTTTCCAATCATTTCTTTTGCTTCCTTGCCAACAGCAAGAACATTTTTTGTCTCAGTATCAATCGCCACGACTGAAGGCTCATTCAAAGCGACGCCTTTATTTTTACTATATACAAGTGTATTAGCTGTACCTAAATCAATCCCTATTTCTGTAGTTGATAACATTTTGTTTTCACCCAGTTCTCTAAAAATTATTTACCATCATAGACTTCTATTAAACTATCATGAATGTGGGGGTGAAAGGGTGTTTGTTACTGAATCGTTATCTAACTGTAAAAGTAGAGGAAAATTTTTCAAAAGATGATATAAGAGAATAATATTTGTAAAATAGGGGTATAATGCATAGATGTTCAACTGCTTTCTATTTAATGGTAAAATAAATGAAAGATGTCAGATGTAAAATTGCTGGCACGCTCTATGAAAAGGCAGTGTGAAATTTTTTGGAACAAAGACAGAAATTGATTGTGTTGATTGGGCCGACTGCAGTTGGCAAAACGAAGCTTAGCATTGAGCTTGCGAAAAAATTCAATGGTGAAATCATCAGTGGCGACTCGATGCAGATCTACAAAGGGATGGATATTGGAACCGCGAAAATCACCCGGGAAGAGATGGAGAGGATCCCCCACCATTTAATTGATATCAAACAACCTGATGAAAGCTTTTCAACCGCAGAATTCCAGAACTTGTCCGCCAGAAAATAAATGAAATTAGCTCCTTCGGGAAGATGCCGATGATAGTTGGCGGTACAGGACTATACATCCAGTCGGTGATCTATGATTATCATTTCACTGAAGCCCCTTCTGACCCAGTCTTCAGACGCAGCCTGGAGGAAGAAACAGAGACAAAAGGACAGGAATTTGTACATCGAAAATTAAAAGAGGTTGATCCCGAAAGTGCATCAAGAATTCACCCTAACAATGTTCGGCGTGTCATCAGGGCCCTCGAAATCATTCATTGTACGGGCAAAACTGCGGGAGAACTGCAGGAGAACCAATCACCCGAAATTTTGTATGATACAGCACTTATCGGCCTGACAATGGATAGAGAGATGCTGTACGACCGGATCAATTTCCGTGTCGACCAGATGATGGAGCAGGGACTCCTTGAAGAGGTCAAGTACTTTTATGAAAAGGGCTTAAAGGACTGCCAATCCATCCAGGCGATTGGATACAAAGAGCTTTACGCCTACTTTGATGGCAAGGTTCCCCTGGAGGAAGCAATCGAGAATTTAAAACAAAATTCCCGCCGATATGCAAAAAGGCAGCTAACATGGTTTCGAAACAAGATTAATGTGGAATGGTTTGATATGTCAGAGTCTAAGGACTCTGAAAAAAAATTCGCCGAAATTTCCAAGTTCATTGAAGGAAAGCTCGAGATAAAAGCGAATACATAATAATAGAGATAAAAGAGGAGGATCCGCCCATGAAACAAGTGAATATTCAAGACCAGTATTTAAACCAGATACGCAAAGACAATATCAATGTGACCGTCTTCTTATTGAACGGATTTCAATTGAGAGGCCAGATTAAAGGTTTTGATAACTTTACCGTGCTTTTCGAATCAGAAGGAAAACAGCAGCTTGTCTATAAGCATGCCATCTCAACATTCGCTCCGCAAAAGAATGTCCAGATCGATTTCGAGGGGCAAGCTTAATTAAATAATGACGAAGGAAACCCGCCTGGTGCGGGTTTTTTCTTGTTTAATAGGAAATTATAAAAT
>NZ_BAUW01000145.1 GCF_000517385.1 Mesobacillus boroniphilus JCM 21738
AGACACTAATCTAAGTAAAAAGTTTTATGCTTTCTTATAAAATTAAAATAAGCGAAGGCTTGCAGATCGTTGCAAGGCTATTTACAATTAAGCTTTTAAAACATCATGATCGACATAACGCTCACCGTTCAGTTCACTGATGACGTTGATGGCAACCTTTGCACCGTCTCCAGCTGTGATGATTGTATGCATGCTTACGCCTGCGCATGTGCCTGCAGCCCAAACGCCTTCAACATTTGTTTTACCAGCAGCATCGACATCGAAAATCGTCTTGATTCTTGGCTCTGTGCCATCTTTTGTTGCAAGACCTGATGCTTCAGCTACATCAGTCATCATGCCTGACGCGATGATGACATGCTTTGCTTCATACTCGCCATTTTCAGTTACAACTTTAACGCCGCTGTCAGTTTTACTGACAGAAGTCACTGTTGTTTCAACGAATTCTGCACCGTGTTTTTTCGCTTGATTGATGCCAGTTTCAACTAAGTCAGGACCTGCGATTTCAGGAGCTCCGTAGTGGTTCTCCATCCAGGCACGCTTCGTTACGCTTTTATTGTTATCCAGCACGATTGTTTTTTTGCCAGCCTTTGCTGTGAAAATCGCTGCGCTTCCGCCTGCGGGGCCTGCTCCAATGATTGCTACATCATACATAGGAAAATTCCTCCTTTTCTTTATTTCAATATAATCATAACAGATTTCTTTCTATAAGCGAATATTTTAAAACTAGGAGTTTTATCACAAAATAACTCAATCAAAAGGATGAGCTATTCTAACTTAATTCGCGGGTCCACCACACCATAAAGGATATCGGCGATCATATTTTCATATACTAAATTATTAATAATAAAAATAGCCAGCCAGTTTGCTGGCAGGCCTATATTACTTTCTATTAAGGTGTCTGCTGATATAGCAGCGCTTGGGAAATCCCGACAAAATATTCTGATTCCCGGATGATATGGTTCAGTACCACTTTAGCGGTTGGGTTATTTTTCACAGCTTCGCTTTCAGTTTTAATTTGCTCGCACAATTTGATGAAATCAAGACTTTGCTCCAAATAATATGATGTCAGCTTCAATACATGCTGGCGCAGCTGGGCAGGGATGTAGTCGCCGGTTCTCGTCACCGTCTCGATGAATCTTAAAACTTGATGTCGCGTCTCCCCCAATACCTTTTCCCATTCCTTCAATGCATCTACATATTTCTGTTCCAGATCAGGTGTCAACTCCCTGATCACGACGGTATGCTCCTCCTCCTGATACTTCCAAAACTCAGCTTCATCCAATATCCGCAAGGGCATCTGCTGGCCGTAATAAAACTGCATGTTCTCACCCTCCTCAAAACACTGTAATCGTATGAAATATATGTTTTTCTAACCATATATATGCCAGCTGAGAATATGTTAAAGTAAGAGTGTAATTTGGTAAAATTAAACTTACTTGCGATTGGAGGAGGCTTATGAGGGAACTTTTTGAGCCAGGTACAGAAAATGTCTTCCAGCTATTTTCCAGCGTTCACCTGTATACACTTGGAGCTTTCCTGCTTATGGTCATCCTGCTCTTCTCGTTTCGTAAAACGCTGAGGGATACTCGTTTCAATCTTATTGCACGGGTTGGATTATTTCTCGTGCTGATCATATCTGAAATCAGCCTGCAGGCATGGTTGTGGTGGAGCGGCCATTGGAGCTACCAATACTCTCTGCCCCTTCATCTGAGCAGCATCTCACTTATCCTTTCCGCCCTGTTACTTTTAACAAAAAAATATGCATTATTTGAATTCACCTATTTTGTCGGAGTCGGCAGCGCGCTCCAGGCAATGATTACGCCGGACATCAGCTTGTATACCTTTCCTCACTACCGCTATGTCCATTTCTTCATTTCACATGGCGGAACAGTGATTGCCAACCTGTTCATGGTGTTTGTCGCTGGATACAGGCCGACCGGAAAATCATGAATATTGCATCCTAAATAAGCCACTTGTGCGGAACTTTGAGCCACTCAATGCGGACAATTGAGCCACCGAGTGCGGAACTTTTAAGCCACTTACATCAGTCATTTAAAACCTTCTGTATAATCAAGAGGCATGCGACGTCGCATGACACTTTAAAGCAGGAGGTTTTTTATGATTGATTATCGTAAGATTTTATTACTTTCTTTTGATGGCGTTAGTCAACGAACGATTAATTCCAGCACTGGACACGCTCGGAATACGGTTTCAGAAGTCATCCAACGAGCGACTAACCTAGGTATTACGGAATTGAACGACACTATGACAAATGTTTGGTTAGAAGAATTTCTCTATCCAGAGAAACAAGCGATTGAAAAAGGCTACTATCCAGTTGATTGGGAGAAGGTTCATAAGGAACTACAAAAAAAGAATGTCACACTGAAATTACTGCATCATGAGTACGCAATTTCAGCGAAAGAGGTTCGGAAAATCCCTTATGCCTATCGAACATTCGCAGAGAAATACGGGCAATATGCTCAAAAGTTTAAGCTAACCATGCCCTTAAGACGAAAGCCTGGAGAGATTATGGAGGTAGATTGCTGGTACAACACTTTCTATTCAAGATCGTACAACAGGTGAAAACATTCCAGCCTATGTATTTATAGCTGCTTTACCGTATAGTCAAATGATGTATGTAGAGGCATTTTTAGATATGAAATCAGCAAACTGGTTAAAAGCGCATATCCATGCTTTTGATTATTTTGGAGGTGTTACCGAAACACTGGTCCCCGATAATTTAAAAACAGGTGTTATTAAAGCGCAACGTGAAGAATCTATTTTAAATGAGGCATACCGAGAATTAGCAGATCATTACCGCACAGTCATTGTCCCGAGTCGTGTACGAAAGCCAAAAGATAAGCCAACTGCCGAAGGAAGTGTTGGTTATGCCTCACGGCAAATTATCGCTGCCTTACGAAATGCGCAGTGCTTTCATATCACAGAATTGAATCAATATATCTTTGAAAAGCTAGAGGAAATCAATACAACAGATTTTCAAAAAAGACCGGGATCACGCAAAAAAGTGTTTGAGGAAGAAGAGAAAAGCACCCTTCAACAACTTCCTCAAACACGCTTCAAAATGATGGAATGGAAAACCGCCAAGGTTCAACTAAACTACCACATCCAAGTTGAACGCATGTATTATTCCGTTCCTTACGAATATGTCCGTGAATCGGTCGATATTCGTTTAACAACAGATCTAATTGAAGTGTACTTTAAAGAAGCACGAATTGCATCCCACAAACGATTAAAAGGCGAAATCGGACAATTTTCTACAAAAGTAGATCATATGCCTGATCATCATCGCTCTTATTTAGAGCATAATCCTGAAAACAATGTGAAATGGGCAGCTGCAATGGGTCCATCTACAGAGAAATATGTAGCGTACATTTTAGAAAATAATGTAGAGAAAAAGGCACTCAATATTTTAAGCACTCTACAAAACATTGCGAGAAAGTTCACAACAGAAGAGTTAGAACAAGCCATTACTACCTTACTTGAAATCTCAACAACCCCTTCCAATACTGTATTAAAAGGCATATTAGAAAGAAAAAAGAAGTCGCTAAAAACACAAGAATCAGCAGCGAAAACACAGCCAGCTTCAACAGAAAGTCATGGATTCACGCGTGGAGCTTCGTACTTTGGGAGGGATAAAAAATGAGCAAACAAGAAACATTACGTAAGCTTTCAGAAATGGGCTTAAGTGCAATGGCTGATCTATATCAAGAAATCAGTCAAAATAAAGACTATCGTGAAATGGATTTCGATGAGTTATTCAGCCTTTTAACAGATACAGAGTATGACCGACGTAAATCAAATAAACTCGCTCGTTTAATAAAACAAGCAACACTAAACGAGCCAACGGCTGCCATTGAAGATATTGAATATCATCCAGATCGTCATTTAGACAAAAAGGTCATCCTAGAATTAGCGACAGGCAACTACATTCAAAATCATCACAACATCATCTTAATGGGCGCTTCAGGTAATGGAAAAACGTATATTGCAAATGCATTTGGTATACATGCTTGCCGGCAATTTTACAAAGTAAAATACATTCGGCTACCAGAATTATTAGATGAACTCGCCGTAGCAAAATATGAAGCAGATGGCAGCTACCGAAAAATCATTCAAAATTATAAGAAAATCGATTTATTAATTCTCGACGAATGGCTTCTGACAGACCTTTCAGAAGAAAACGTATTAAGTGTTTTAGAAATCGTCGAAGCCCGCTTAAAACGAGCATCCACGATTTTCTGTTCTCAATTTGCGCCTGAAGGCTGGCATGCCAAACTGGGACAAGCTCAAATAGCCGATGCATTTTAGACCGCATTGTCCATGATTCTTATCATATTTTAATTGATGGACAAGTATCCATGCGTGAGCGTCATGGTCTAAAAATTGGAGGATAAGTTATTGGTCATCTTAACGAGAAAAAAGCTAGCTAAGCTAGAAGATTCATATTATTGGAGAGGAAATAGATCATGGACCCCATTTCCAAAGGAACTAAAGAAAAAGCTACTCGAAATGTATGGAGAAGAGCCTCTCCACACACATGGACTGAACAAGACATCCATGAGGGAGCTAGAAAAATCATAAAAGCGTACTTCGAAGGTTAACTGAATCGCTTATCAAACGGCAGTTCAAAAGCTGCCAGTTAGTTCAACTTAATTAGAAAAGGAAAACAATCGCCAGAGTAAATGATTGTTTTCCTTTCTTATTTTTCTAATTGGCTCAATTGTCCGCAACAGGTGGCTCAAATATCCGCACTCGGTGGTATAAAGTTCCGCACTGCTGGCTCAAACGCTCCGCAATACTCAAATCAATTTGGAAAGCATTTTTCTGGCTCAATGTCTATACAACTATCGTATTCATCGTCAACTTCCTGATTGAAGGAAACTATATGTACATCTCCGAAAAACCCGTCAATCCATCGCTGATTGATTATCTTGGGCCATGGCCGTGGTATATTCTCTCGCTGGAAGCCATTGCGCTTGGTACTTTCTTTATTTTGTATTTGCCGTTTTGGCTGATGAATTTCGGGAAAAATAAAAAGCATAAGTCCGCCATTTGGCAAACTTATGCTTTAGGTCACAACAAAAATTGTGACTTAACCCATATTATTGCTAATGATTAACCCATAATGTTGCCAGCCCTTGTAACACCTATGTTCTCATTACTTTTTATGTGACAAAATATCAATTATTAACAAGTAATGAGGATTCTTTTAAAGAAAAAAACTAAAATAAAGAACTTTAGGCAACGTTATGGGTTTATTTTAAACTCTCGGCAAGGATATGGGTTATCCAGAAAAAACCGGAATTTTACCCCTTTTTAAGTTATTCGTAAAACAGTACAGGTTTGTTTTGCTGTTAATGCAATATAGGAACGCTTGTAGATGTCTTGGCATTCTTATCACTATTACATTAATATATAGGCTTAATTGTGAGGTAGCTAGATCAACAGACCGGAATATCTTCTTCTCTTTTTTTCTATTTATTTAGAAAAGATGGGAAATAAAGTATAACGAAGTCAAAAGAAAAGAGGATGTTAATCCTCTAACATATCGTCATTATATACTGTCC
>NZ_BAUW01000144.1 GCF_000517385.1 Mesobacillus boroniphilus JCM 21738
GGACACTAATCTGAGTGTTTAAAGTTTATATTTAATTTTACAAAAGCAACCTCCTTTTCTTTTCGAAAGGGAGGTTTTTCTTTTACGGCTAAAATAGTACTTTTTTACAGGGTGGTTCCCTTGGTATACTTTACTAAAGGCATAAATGGGAGCGGTATATGAAACTTACAAAGATATTGGCGATTGGGATTGTTGTTAGTGGTGTAGTTATCCTGGGGATTGGGTTGTTTCAGTTATGGGACATTGAACACCAGGAGCAGATTTCCGTTGAAGCAGCAAAAGAGCTGGTCGAGGAAAATAAACCGAAGGTAAAAAAGGAAGAATTTAAGCCCGAAACGGGAGAAGCTTCTGGATTGCTGGTAATTCCAAAAATCAATGCGGAATTGGCAATAGTAGAAGGAACGGATGCTGACGACCTTGAGAAAGGAGTTGGCCACTATAAAGGCTCATATTATCCTGAGGAGAATGGATAAATCGTCCTTTCTGGCCATCGTGATACAGTCTTTCGCAAGGCAGGAGATTTGGTGATTGGCGATCAATTGACGATGAAAATGCCTTATGGTGATTATACATACGAGATAACCGGCACGAAAATTGTCAGCGCAGATGATACCAGTATCATAACCCTCCAGAATTCCGAAGAAGAGCTCGTTTTGACAACATGCTATCCATTCAGCTATGTAGGTGATGCCCCCGACCGGTATATTATTTATGCGAAAAGGACATCGGATGATCATTGAATCAGAAATACTGTGAAAAGTAAGCCAGGACCAATAGTCCTAGCTTGATTTTCTTTTTCACTAGTAAATAAGCTCGCCTCCTTAGAAAACGCTTTCATACTATAGATTCATTTTTCTGTATTTAACAAAAAACTTACATTCACTTCATGAAAAGGCGTAATTATCCATGTTATATTTCACTTGGCGGAAGACTATGAATTCCGACAAAATTATAGGAGGAATATACATGGGGAATATAAAGCGTAAAATTTTTTCCTGGCTGACAGCAGTTATTTTACTAGTAAGCTATGCGATACCGTTTTCTGGTCAAGCATCCGCTGAAACCGTTATGACTGTCCAGCAGGCAATCGAGAATAATAGAGGAACAGCTACAATTGAAGGTTACATAGTAGGGCACGCAAAAGGTACCAATCATATAATTATGAAGCGCCATTTGGAGACGATTATAATTTTTTAATGGCAGATACTGCTGGGGAAACCGATCCTGCAAAATTATTGCCGGTACAAATTAAACCTACCTTTAGAAGTGAATTTGGATTAAAGACTAATCCTGATATCGTTGGAAAAAAGGTACAGGTCACAGGTTTGCTTGAAGCCTATTTCACTGTTCCCGGCCTCAAATCTCCTACTTCTATCCAGTTCGCTGATGGCAGCGGCGAAAATCCAGGGGAACCTGGTGAGCCAGGCGAGCCAGAGCCGCCAGCAGTCACGGGTTTGAAAATCCATGATATCCAGGGTGATGGCCACGCTTCTCCATATAAGGATCAGCTGATAGCTCAAGTTGCGGGTATTGTAACAAAAGTTGAAGGAAACAATGCTTTCTTCATGCAGAATCCTGAAGATGATGGCAATCCTAATACATCCGAAGCAATCTATGTATATAAAAAGAGTCACGGCCTGACTGAAGGTGATCAAGTCGAAGTCGATGGCCTTGTGAAAGAATGGGTATTGGATGGTTACAGAGAAAAGCTGGAAACCGACCTTGCAATGACAGAGATCAATGCTACTGAAGTGACAAAACTTGCTTCAGGCGTCGAGCTTCCTGAGCCGATTGTCATTGGTCAGGACCGTATTGCACCAACCCAGGTAATCGACAATGACCAATTTGCTGTATTTGATCCTGCGGAGGATGGCATCGATTTTTATGAAAGCCTCGAAGGAATGAGAATCGGAGTAGAAAGCCCACAGGTAATTGGCCCTCAGAAGTATGGCGAAGTACCGGTCATCGCCAATAAGGTGGAAGGAAAAGTGTACAGCCCCCAAGGAGGCATCCTTCTGACTGAGGAAAGCTCTAATCCTGAAAGAATGTTCCTGCTCATTGATCGCGACTTTGTAGCTAAAGCAGGAGACCATTTTAATGGCCTGGTTACAGGTGTTGTTAGCTATAGCTTCTCCAACTATAAAATCCTCGTTGACCAGGAAACTCTTCCTGAGTTAGTTGAAAGAGAAATGATCGAGGATTATGCCACTTTTGAACAAAAAGAGAATAAACTAACGATTGCCAATTATAACATTGAAAATTTTTCAGCCGAAACTGATCAATCCAAGACAGCTAGAATAGCAGTTTCAATCATCAATAATTTGAAGAAGCCGGATATTATTGGTCTGGTAGAGGTACAGGATGATGATGGCCAGACTGCCAGCGGCTCTTCAGATGCATCTCAAAGCTACCAGGCTTTGATTGATGAAATTATTGCACAAGGCGGACCTGAATACAGCTGGACTGACATTGCTCCTCAGTACAATCAGGATGGTGGTGCGCCAGGAGGTAACATCAGGTTGGGTATTTATATAATCCTGAACGCGTACAGCTTAAAGAAGCTCCGAAAGGGACAGCTACAGACGCTGTTGCCTATGAAAATGGCGACCTAAGCTTGAATCCAGGAAGAATTGATCCACAGAATCCTATTTTCGATGATACTAGAAAGCCATTGGCTGCAGAGTTTGTCTTCAAAGGCCACGAAGTAATTGTCATTGCGAATCATTTTAACTCAAAAGGCGGAGATGATCCTTTATTCGGGGTTACCCAGCCGCCTGTACTCGATAGCGAAGTGCAAAGAATTGAGATTGCAAGATTGCTTAATGATTTTGTTGCCGGCATACATGAGGAAGATCCAAAGGCTAATGTTGTTGTTCTGGGCGATTTGAATGACTTCGAATTTTCCAAGTCAATTGAGGTTCTGGAAAACGGGCAATTGACTAATATGGTTGAGACTTTGCCGGAAGGCGAGAGGTTCACTTACAACTACCAGGGCAATTCACAGGTGTTGGATCATATCCTAGTATCTAATCATCTCGCTGATCAAACAGAGGCTGATATTATCAATATCAACTCCTTGTATATGGAAGAGCATGGACGAGCAAGTGACCATGATCCTGTAATGGTGCAAATTCATTTGAATAATGGGCAGAGGCAGTGTCCGGATTTCAGCGGCAACGGACCAGAAAAGCAGAATGAAGATAATGGCAAGCATTTAGGGCATGATAAAAAAGGTAAAGCCTGTGGTTATGACAAGGCTAGCTAAATCTAAGGAGGGATTGGAAATTTCCAATCTCTTCTTTTTTGTTTTCAAAAAGACTAAATATATTTATAATAAGGAAAAGAATGAATGTTCATTCAGTTTACGGGAGGTTTCAACATGAAAAAGATGGAGTATATTAATGAGATTGTAAGCTGGGAAGAGGAGTTTGAATTTTTTTATCAGGTGAAGGTTCGATTTTCAGAAACAGATATGTTTGGGCACTTAAATAACACAGTTCCGTTTACATATTTCGAACAGGCGAGGATTGAATATTTCAAGAGCCAGGGATTCATGCAGGATTGGGTCAAACCAGAGAATGAGACGATTCCGGTCGTTGCTGATCTGCAATGTGATTATTTAAGCCAGATTTTCTTTGATGAGGACCTGAAAATTTATGTGAAAGCCAACTTGATTGGGAATTCCTCGGTTGATCTTCACTACATGGCCAAAAAAGCAGATGGCTCGATATGCCTGACTGGAAGAGGAACGATCGTTCAAATTTCCAAGAGAACGGGCAAGGGAGTAGCCTGGACAGAGGATATGAGGAACTTGTTTTCAGAAAGCAAGAAATCAGTCGTTAAATAAGTTTTGTGTTAATTAATAAGGCTCTTTTCTCAAACTTTGTTGCTATTGAATACAAAATTGGAGTGAATCACCATATTCCTTCGTAAAGTTGACGCTTCTTATGAGAAAAGAGCATGCAAACTTAATACCGACCTGTAAAATGGGTATATATTACGTAAAATGGGCTTTAGGATTTTAACAACAATCTTTACGAAAAACTCCATTAATAAAAATTGGCATGAAGTCCCTTAATTATTGTCACTACACTTCTTTCCTTCACATATGATATTTTGACTAAATTTATACCCACCCCGCAGTTCACAGCTGGCGAAGGCAAGGAGGGTTACAATACTTGAAGGAAAATGAATATACTCACAAGCCATTACTCACTAAACGCGAAAGAGAAGTTTTCGAACTGTTAGTTCAAGACAAAACAACAAAAGAGATCGCTAGTGAATTATTTATCAGCGAAAAAACGGTTCGGAACCATATTTCAAACGCCATGCAAAAGCTTGGTGTAAAGGGGCGTTCCCAAGCTGTTGTAGAGCTCCTGCGTATGGGAGAGCTAGAACTTTAATCATGACCGGCCAACCTGGATGGGGGGGCCGGTTAAGATGTTTAAAGGGGTAAAACAGGCTCCACACGGAATTCTGTCTTGAAATTTTCTCGAAAAAAGTAGAAAATAAGGACAATAGGATAAAATTATCATCGGCTTGGAAACAAGTTTTACGGAAATAGATTTTTTAGGAGTTGTTACGGATGAAACTTGAAGGGGTAGAACAAAATCAGGGACTGGAGACGGTTGCTGATATCGAAAAGGATCTGCGGTACATATCTGGGATCATAAAGCAGAAGGGGCGCGAACTCCTTAGCAATTACACAATTACTCCTCCCCAGTTCATTGCCCTGCAATGGCTATTTGAAGACGGGGACATGACGATCGGGGAACTGTCGAATAAAATGTTCCTGGCATGCAGCACCACCACGGATCTTGTTGACAGGATGGAGAAAAACGAACTCGTTGTAAGAGTAAAGGATCCTAATGACAGGCGTGTAGTCCGCATCCATCTTCTGGATGAAGGTGAAAGGATCATCGATGAAGTGATCAAGAAACGCCAGTTGTACCTTCAAGAGGTATTGAAGGATTTTTCAGGTGAGGAAATATTATCTCTTAAAGAGGGATTAGCGAAATTACATCAAGAAATGCGTGGAGAATGAGGCGAGTTTTTGAATCGACCAATCGGAATCATTGATTCAGGAGTAGGCGGGTTAACCGTTGCCAAGGAAGTCATGAGACAACTTCCGTATGAACAGATCATCTATGTTGGTGATACGGCCCGTTGTCCATACGGACCTCGCCCTGTTGAGGAAGTGAAGAGATTCACCTGGCAAATGACCCGTTTCCTCCTGGAAAAGAATATTAAAATGCTTGTTATCGCGTGCAACACAGCGACTGCGGTGGTCCTTGACGAAATAAGGAATGAATTATCCATTCCAGTGTTAGGCGTCATCCAACCGGGCGCGAGGACAGCAATCAAGGTAACAGACAATTATAAAATTGGCATTATCGGAACCGAAGGAACCGTAAAAAGCCGAGCGTATGAGCATGCGCTGAAATCCATCAACCGGAAGACTGCCATTGAAGCACTCGCTTGCCCTAAATTCGTGCCGCTTGTAGAAAGTGGTGAATACGACGGACGGGTCGCGAAGAAGGTAGTGACTGAAACCCTGCAGCCATTAAAGGGGCAGGGACTTGATACATTGATCCTGGGCTGCACCCACTATCCTTTGCTCGAACCGCTTATTAAGGAAGTCATGGGTCCTGAGGTCAAGGTGATCAGTTCAGGCGAGGAAACAGCCCGAGAGGTAAGCACGATTCTCGGCCATAACGACATGTTTGCTGACAGGGAAGATCTTCCGGAGCATTTCTATTACATGACAGGCTCCAGAACGATTTTTTCCGCCATAGCATCCCAGTGGCTGGAAAGGCCGATAGAAAATGTTGAGAAAATTAAATTAGGTTGATAGGGCTTCCGGAGACGGAGAGC
>NZ_BAUW01000143.1 GCF_000517385.1 Mesobacillus boroniphilus JCM 21738
CTGGCAAGGGTTTTCACTTTTTCGAATGATTTAGGGTTATTCTCTGATTGATCGACTTGGTAATCAACAAGTAACGTGTAATCGGTTGTCATATACTCGAAAGACCCTTTTGCTTTTTGGAAATAATCAATCGAATTTAACATCACATTTTGTATTTTCGCTCTGTCTTCCTCTGAGTTTTGCATAACAGATTGAGTAACCTTGACTTGTTCCTGGGCATGCGCCACCGTAGTCGTAGTTGGATTTTCATTTGAATTAAATACCCCATAACCAATAATTCCTGCACATAGAGTCATACCGGTGACTCCGGAAATTAACATTTTCTTGTTCATACATTTATCCTCCTTGTGTTTAATAAGTGACTTTCATAGCGTCTGCGCCAGTGGAACCTGTTTTAGAGCTCATAACCCCATTGATAACCAGGAAAAAGGGAGAATTCGTATAGTCTGAAACGGTACCTATATGATTCCACCCTGAGCGAGCTGTATCTTGATTCACATAGACAAGTGTTCCCGTTTGACCTAATTGATAAGCAGTTTTAGGGTTTGTAAAATTCGCATTAGCTAAATAAACATGGTACGCGACGACTTTATTTTTTAACGTCTTGTGAATCCACATGTAGGAGGCATCAGCAAGGCCACTACTGCTAATGAGTCGATGGTCATTGTTATACCCACCAGATTTATGAACCCAATTTCCTTCATAGTCATGGTACCCAGGGGCAGTGCTTAGTGGATCATTGTCAATTACTGATTCCGCTGCTAGGGCATTAGATGAAAATATGGTCATCGCTAAGACCAATACACCTAATGAGGTCAAAAACTTTTTACTTCTTTTCATAGACTAATAAACTCTTTTTTAGTAAATTCACTCACATTTTTTATATTAACATACGAAATTACAAGTTGGGATATTTTTGGATTTTTTTGAGATAGGTGTTTTCTGAGAAAACCAGGAACTTGTTTAAGATTTTGTAGGCCTCGATGATCCGAAGAAAACAATGATCTACACGCCATATCAGCATGCCATATGTGATGTCGTGATGATAGCATTTGCTTCCCACCATTTGTGTATTAGATGTTGCATGTTGCACACTATCTCGCATGGCGTGTGTATAGCTTGCGTACGAAATATGATATGACATGACATGCATGACGTGCCTGTGGTCACATGGGATACGTCATCTCATGCGCACGGGATATGGCATCACATACCGTACGGTAGGAGATTATTTCATGAATTCAGAGTCTTAACTAGGTGGTCATAGTTTGTCGCTTACATGAATAAAAAGAAGGCTCGATGTTCTCTCTATTTGGTAGCACAAAAGAAGGGATAGCATAGGCAATCCGCTTAAATCATTCTTAAAATCAATAAACTTTAACAAAGCCTCACTAATATAGCCCTTCTTTTTCTAGGCCCTTTTTAGTATCAATTACTCGGTCCTCTATTTCTTTTAAAGCTTCCTTATAGTTATCTTTCCCTGCTATTTTTTTTATCATTTCTTTGTTATCATTTGAGATTAAAAATTCATCAATCACAATAATTTTATCACTGTTAATAATATCCCCATTATCATCAAATGAAATGCTCACATGGTAGTCAGAATCGTTTTTAAGACCAGGGTTGAGGCTTAAAGGAACAAAGGAGGAACCTGAACCATTGCCATATTTAATGTATATGACATAGTATTGGTTTTGTTTTTCTTCTTTACTAACTGGACTATTATTTATGGTTTCTTTTTGTATAAACTCTTTGTTCTTCTCAATCCTAGGAGTTGTATTAACGACCTCCTTTCGTGAGTCATTTTCTTTACTAGTATCGTTAGCTACTTCTAAGTAGTTCATATAGAAAAAATAAAAATATATACCTAAAGATAAAAGGATAATAATGGTCAATATACTGGCCAGAAGTTTTCTATTATCCAACTATATAACCCCCCTATTTTTATTCTAAAAGTAACTTTTTGGTGGTGGGATATTCTTTTAAAATTAATATTAAACTCATTAACAAAACATCAAAAATAGCGAGCCCCAAAGTGATTTTAGTAAGCAATAAAGTATCACTTACATTGAAGAAACAAATCATAAAAACAAAATTCCAAAAGACTAGAAGGACCAGGTAAACCAGATTATGTTTTTCAAAAAAACTATATCCGAATATCCATTGTAATAATAGTAAATGTTTGTTTATCTCTAAATAATACATTGAAGAAAAAAACAGTAAAATAGTACCTAGAAGTAAAAAAAGAATACAATAAACCGTACTTAATTGAAGTACATCCTTGTCATTAGCTATCTTTAACTCGACTGTTGAATATGCAACAGAAATGGGTTGCCAAATTTCATCCAAATCATATTTTTTTAAAGTTTTCAGTGTTATCGAAAAAGGGTATTCATTACCACTGTTCTTAGTATAGAATCCATACCCCATTGAAATGTGATTTCCCAAGATAAGGGGATCGAATTTATTATTTACGATAACAGCAATAGGATCAATAATCTCAAAGTCATTATTCTCAGCCATATTAGGTGAATAGGTAAAGTAAGATTGATTGTTTTTTACATATTTTATATTTACCCGTACTGGTTTTTTATCTTTCAAATTATATATACCATTGTAATCACTGGCTAATGTTTCTCTGATGTCACTTTCATGCTTTTTATACTTTATTGGCACAATTACAGTTATTTCACTACTATTAAAATCTTCTGGGACCGATACCAAATTGTTATTAATATCTATAATAGGGTTTAAAGATAGATAGTTGTTATTGATTTCTACTTTTCTTCCATCCATCCCCCAAGGATTAGCATTTAGTGGAATATCTGAAGAATTATAAAGGTAATATGCTGATGGTATAATAAGAAAAGCTCCCTGTGATTCAATTTCTTTATAAAACTCTTGAAAGTTTTCTCTCTCGTTTTCCTCATATAAAAAACTCAACAACCCTGGATTACTTTCAGCAATTATTCCTAAATAGGAATAATCATGTAGCAATGCCCACTTTTCTTGTGTATCAACAGTACTTTTCAGCTGAAGAAAAGTACTAATTCCTTGCTGTAGTCCTAAAACGAGAAAAATCGATATTATAAAGCGAACTACTAAATTCAATAAAAACAACAACTGTATTGGTTTTTTATTTTTAATCATTTGAGAAATATTTATGGTTAAGGTGCTTAACCATGTAACGATGAAGATTATTGAGAGTATTAAAATTAATGGCACCATTCTTTTTAGCAAAAATTGCAAGAAAAGAATTAATTGTTGGTGCTGATTATATACATACAAGTATACTAATAAACCTAAGAATCCAAAAGCAAAGGAACTAAGGAAAATTTTAATATATTTTTTGAATAAATAGATTCCAACTTGCCAAAAGTTATGGCCTAACATTAGTCTTACTGCAATTTCTTTATAATTATTGATGGTATCGTATAACATTGCAAGCGCTATGAGTAAGCATAAAATCAATAAAGCTTTATTTATCATATCTTGGTACGGGTAATTAGTAATTAAACTATGACCAAGATCTTTTGATACACCAACCTTAAAGCCGTAATTTAGCAATATCTCATTTAATCTTTCTGCATTTTCTTTACCAGGTACTGTGTAAGTCCCTTTGATATCTCGTTTTTTTGCGGCGGCAATCATAGGACGAATTTCAATTGGATCAAAACTATGAAAGATCTCTAATTGGCCAACCTGATATTTGTTATTAGTGTTAACTGTAGAGAGAAAATCCTTGGAATCACTGTTTCTATCCAAAAAATCCCCATACTTTAATTTGTGTTTTTCAAAGTATTTGTTGAAATCATTAATTACTACATAATACACTATCTTACTTTCACCATTTTTATCCTTTTCGTAAGATACTCGTTGTAAATTAACATTTGCTTCTAAAGCTGCTTCCTTTAATAACTGGAAGTTTTCTAACTTATTATTTTGAGATATGCCTGATTCTATATCAAGATTCCATTCTTCAACCTTATCGTTTTTATTAAAGGTTTGAAATTGAAGATATTCAAATTGTTTAATGGATAAAAAACTTACAACTATAAAGGTGACTGTAAAAAGAAGAAAAATTAATTTTTTCATAACATTCACCTCATAATTGTATAGTTCTAGAAAAGAATTTAATTAAATCTTTATCATGCGTGACCATAATAATTGTTTTTCCCTGCTTATGTAATTTCTGAAACAATGAAACTATTATGTCTCGATTTTCAATATCCAATGAACCAGTTGGTTCATCTGCTAAAATTAATGAAGGGTCCTTAAGTAGCAATCTTGCAATTGCTATGCGCTGTTGTTCTCCTCCACTTAATGTATGTACCTGTTCATTTCTATAATCTTCTAGGCCAACTTCCTTTAAAACTTGACATATAGCCCGTTCTTTTTCCTGTTTTTTTATTTTTTTGTGTTTAAGAGCTATCTCCAAATTTGAGTGAACTGTTGCATTATCTATTAAGGCATAATTCTGAAATACAAAGCCTAACTCATACCGCAAAAAGAGCCTCCTCATTCTTTTATTAATTATTTCGTTTCCATTTATTTTAATTATTCCTGAATCAGGCTCTTCTAACATACCAATTATATTTAATAAAGTCGTTTTACCTTTACCACTTTTTCCAACTATACCAATAAACTCTCCAGGCTTTACTATTAAACTAAAATTTTCAAATATAACTTTCTTTTTATATGACTTATTTATATTAACAATTTCAATCATTTGTTTTCTCCTATTTTAAAAATCAAAAGGGGATTTATCAAAAAAATAAATCCCCTTTAAAACTAGTACAACAAAATATGCTTATTATAACTTGCCGCGTATGGTCCATTATAGTCTAGATTTAACTTAGACCAATACCCTGCATTTGCAACTGGACCATAATAAGTAACACCGTTCTTTGTAATCGTACCATAATGTTTATAACCAGTATGGTAGTAGTAGTTATACCATTGCATAGTGGACTTATTATATCCATAATCCCATGTTTCAGCAGCTTTTGCTGCAATTGGTATAAGTGAACCCATTGCCAACATTCCCGTTAGAGCAAATGTTAATGCTTTTCTTTTCATATTATTCCCTCCCTCCCTTCTTTTCTGGAATATTATAACATTATATTTTAATGAATTCATATAAAATTTTCCTATAATAGTAAAATTAGTTATATTTACCCATAAACTACCAAACCATTTATTTGTCTTTAAACCACTAGTTTTTAATGATTTCTTCCGTTATCCCACCCCCATTATCTGCTATATAGAGTGTTGGCAGCCTAGAGTAATGTCGAGATGCATTGGAGATTGGTCTAGTATCTTGTCGGACTAATTTAGGCAAAAAATAAGACCGTAGTTTCACTACAGTCTTATTATAACGGAGCCGATAAGTTTCTAAAACGTTTGCGTGTCGGGCGGATTCATCCATATTCTTTCTTTAACAAATGAACCCCACCCGAAAAGGTCACTCTTAGGTACAAAAAACAACTCGGAGTTTACAAATAGCGTACTTTTGGGTATTAAATAAATAAGAGAAACGACACATTTTGTACCAGTAACTGCATATATTAAATACTGTAAAGGTTATTTTGAGGGGGAAAGGTTCCCCACGCGCTTACCCCTTGGGTAAGTTACCAGAGATCAGGATTACCGCCCTGCAAAATAACTTTACGTACGTCGTCGAAAGGTCTTCTTTTCATCGAAAGGAGGCCATTTTATTTTTGGCAAAAAGATTTATATGCAGGATATGATTGTGATAAAATAAGAAAATCCTGATGTTGGCCATCTGGGATTTTTCTTAGGTATTTATTAATTTTGAAGTGGTTGTTCATGGTTGTAACGAATGGTAAACAGAGGGTCTTTTTGATAGGCAAAAGTGACAACTTGACGATTTACGTTAGGTGTTGGATAGGGAACTTCATTAATTTCAGCACCTTGTTCGTCTATACCTTTTGTTATATAGCCATCCAATACAGCCATCCTTGGTTGTCC
>NZ_BAUW01000142.1 GCF_000517385.1 Mesobacillus boroniphilus JCM 21738
AAACAGGAATCAGCTAGGAAGTATGAATAATTCAGGTAGCAGATATGCACCAGTAGTTTTAAATGGATTTATTAACAATGGTATTTAGCTAGTTTGTATACATTACAAAAAACACCGACCTTATATCAGGTCGGTGTTGATTATTTCCGCAAAATTTTCTCCATCTTTTTTCCCTTTGCCAACTCATCGATCAGCTTGTCCAGGTAGCGGATTTCTCTCATCGTTGGTTCTTCGATGTCTTCTACTCGGACTCCACATACTACACCTTTTATCAAGTCCCTCGAAGGATTCATTTGAGGAGCTTCTGCGAAGAAGGTCTCAAAGTCTGTCTGTTTTTCCAGAATTGCTTCCAACTCTGCCTGGCTATACCCTGTCAACCAGGTGATGATTTCATCGACTTCTGCTTTCGTCCGTCCTTTTCTTTCCGCCTTATTCACATAATGAGGATAGACGCTTGCGAAACTCATTGTGTAGATCTTATGTTTAGCCATGGTACAACTCCCTGTTAATGGTTTTCTTCATTATAGTATGAAAAATAGGCCGCTACAAACGTGATCACGGTCAATCAAATAGGGGCACAACTTAATATACAGGTGAGAGCTGTTTGTTTTTTTAGGAGGAAATAGCCCGATGGGGAAGAATATTAAAATATATGAATGTGAATCGCGCGTAAATGGGGTGTGGTTGATGGCTAAAACAATACTTTCTAACAAAGAAAGTAAAGATCCTAGAACGTTTTTCGAAGGAAGCTCTTTCTTTCGTATGCTCCGTTTTGTCTTCTTACTATTTCTTTCCTTCTTATTGGTGTATGTCTACTATCTGTTTCTGACAGGCAACCTTAAAAAAACCATTCTTACTATCTGGTCCAATCATCAGCAGATCATCATTTCCTCTTCGATTTTCGTTACTTATACGGTGTTTATTTTTCAGATGGGTGTATGGAGAGGGAGAAGAAGATAGCAAAAGTTTTATATTGATTAATGAATGAAAGCAGGGTGAATCCTTGTCTTCTTTTTCGTCCGCGAGTTCTGTTTCTATATGCAAGGATTCTGAAATGCTGCGGATTTATGCTTAATGAATCCATTCTTCATTATAAATCCATCCTCATTCTTTTGGACTATCCATATCCGTGCCTAATTTACCCCTTCCGTCAAAAGAGCTAGTATTATAGTTATAAAATTGAGAAAATTCGGTTAAATATTTGCTATTACTCTTCTATTTCCCCTACCATAATATTGAAATCAAATTAAACAGGAGGGATTCATTTGAAAAACTTCTTACGTACCGGGCTGTTTGCGCTGCTCAGTATTCTGTTGCTAGCCGGGACAATGCCTGCAGCAGGACTGGCTAAAAAACCGCAATTCAGCTACGACCAGTACAGCCAGGTGGATGTGGGAAAGGATGGAATGGTTGCGACGGCCCATCCGCTTGCATCAGAGATCGGAGCTGAGGTCCTTCGCAAAGGCGGAAATGCGATTGATGCTTCCGTTGCCATTCAGTTCGCGCTGAATGTTGTTGAGCCAATGATGTCAGGAATCGGCGGCGGTGGTTTCATGATGGTTTATGACGGAAAAACAAAGGAAACCACAATCGTGAACAGCCGTGAGCGTGCTCCCGAGGGTGCGACGCCAGACATGTTCCTTGATGAAAACGGGAAGCCTATTCCTTTTTCAGAACGCTCAACCGGGGGTAAAGCAGTAGGAGTGCCCGGCACATTAAAAGGACTTGAAACAGCACTTGAAATGTGGGGAACACGTCCGCTCCAGCAGCTGATCGGACCATCTATTAAGCTAGCAGACAAGGGATTCCCGATTGATTCAGTCCTGGCAGATGCAATTGCTGATAATCAGGACAAGTTATTAAGATCAGCAGCAGCTGAGGTGTTCCTTCCTGACGGCAAGCCGCTTCAAGAGGGGGATGTTCTTGTTCAGGACGACCTGGCTAAAACCTTCAAGCTAATACGTTCAAAAGGTACTGATGCACTCTATAAAGGAGAGATAGCAGAAGCAGTTGCAGATGTAGTCCAGGATTTCGGAGGATCGATGACTCCCGAGGATCTGGCAAAGTATGATGTAACTGTCGATGAACCGGTTTGGGGTGACTATCAGGGCTACGAAATTGCCAGCATGCCTCCACCAAGTTCAGGCGGTGTCTTCCTGCTGCAAATGCTGAAAATACTGGATGATTTCAATCTGTCCCAATATGATGTCAATTCGGCAGAGAAATATCATCTTTTGGCCGAAGCGATGCATCTTGCTTACGCTGACCGTGCCGCATACGCTGGAGATCCTGAGTTTGTCAATGTTCCTGTGAATGGATTGCTCCACCCTGATTACATCAAGGAGCGCCAGGAACTGATCAGCATGGATTCTGTCAATCAGACTCCAACAGCAGGTGACCCTTGGAAGTATGAAAATTCTGAGGCGAACTTTACACCAACAAGCCAGCCAAATGACAGGAAGTATGGAGAAACAACCCACTTTACTGTTGCGGACAAATGGGGAAATGTTGTCTCCTACACAACAACAATTGAACAGGTGTTTGGAACGGGCATCATGGTGCCTGGTTATGGGTTCATGCTGAACAATGAATTGACTGACTTTGATGCAGTTCCTGGAGGAGCGAATGAAGTTCAGCCAAACAAACGCCCGTTGAGCAGCATGACACCGACAATTGTTTTTGAAAACGGCGAACCAATCTTGACGGTTGGATCTCCAGGAGGCCCGACCATCATTACCTCCGTGCTGCAAACCATCATCCATGCCATTGAGTATGATATGGAGCTCAAGGAAGCAGTTGAGCAGCCAAGGATATACACCAACAATCTTAATTCCTATCGCTATGAAGATGGCATCAGCGGGGATACACTAAGCGAACTGAATGCCATGGGACATAAATTTGGAGCTAGCCCGACAACCATCGGTAATGTCCAAAGCATCCAAATCGACTGCGAGAACGGTACTTTTAAGGGAGTCGCCGACTCAAGCAGAAATGGCGCAGCTATTGGAGTAAATCTAAAAGGCAACCGAAAATAAACATAAGAAAGGAGCGGGATATTTCCGCTCCTTTTTCATTTCAGTTATTAAAGTCATAAGTGTTATACTAATGTTCTAATATAATAGAAGAAACGGATCAGACCGACCGTTTGTTATATAGAGCAAAGGAGTCAAAAGTATGGCCAATGTACATGTATTTACGAAAAGAGAGGAAATCGCAAACGCAATCATCCATGGCATCGGTGGATTATTAAGCATCGCAGCCCTCGTCATCCTGATCGTGTTTGCTTCCTTATACGGAACAGCCTGGCATGTCGTGAGTTTCACCTTATTCGGTGTCACCATGGTACTGCTATACACATCATCAACCTCGTCCACAGTTTCCCACCC
Organism: Mesobacillus boroniphilus JCM 21738; assembly: GCF_000517385.1. Taxonomy (GTDB): domain Bacteria; phylum Bacillota; class Bacilli; order Bacillales; family Cytobacillaceae; genus Mesobacillus; species Mesobacillus boroniphilus. The sequence continues at coordinate 3,387 of NZ_BAUW01000142.1, forward strand.
GGCAGAGCAAAGGACTTTTTTGAAATCATGGACCACTCATCCATCTATTTCTTCATTGCCGGCACCTATACACCATTCCTATTTATCGCCGTAAAAGGAGCATTAGGGTGGACACTGTTCGGAATCGTTTGGGGCCTGTCCATCGCCGGAACAGTATTCAAATCGCTGTTCGTCAAACGCTTCCTTAATACATCCACGGTGTTATATGTCGTCATGGGCTGGCTGATCGTCTTTGCCTGGGGACCGCTGACACAGAATGTATCCTCACAAGGACTGCTATTCCTGGTGATTGGGGGAGTTTTGTATACAATTGGAGCCATTTTTTATGTGTGGAGAGGGTTTCATTATCATCATGCAATTTGGCATCTGTTTGTGTTGGCAGCATCAGTTATGCACTTTTTTGCGGTTTTGACGTTGTTGCCGTGAATCACAAAAATTCCGTGGGTGTATGGAGGCGTTTTGGATGCTTCAGGTGAATATTAGAAGACCGAAAACTGAGGATCGTGAACAGTTGAACGACTTTTTTAGAACAGTGATCATCGATACATTTATTAAAGAAGGTATTAGTAATCAATTAAATGATATCAATGAAGAGATTGAAATGAAAAAAAGATACTTAAATAGTGATTTTAAAAGTAATGGTAAGGAAAGATATTTTTTAATAGCATTCTATGGTGACAAAATTATAGGTTCAATTGAATTTGGCCCAGCAAATGAAATCATAAGAAATGTTTCAGATCATGCTTTCGAAGCACTTGTCGAGGTAGGTACAGTATTTGTCCATCCTGACTATCAGAGGAATGGAGTAGGAAACTTACTATTGAATGCAATGTATGAAACAATGCGAAGTAACAGGATAGAAGAATTTTGCCTGGATAGTGGATATAAAATTGCACAACTTATATGGAAAAAGAAATTTGGAGAACCAGATATTCTATTAAAGGATTATTGGGGTAAAAATTTTGACCATATGATTTGGAGAGTGAAAATCAGGAAACAAGAATAGGATTTTCTATAGCAGTCGGCTGCCTATAAATATTTAGAGCCGACTACTTTTATATCATGACAGAGGGATTTCGTTTTCTAATAGAGGAAAGAGTAACAGAACAATCAAGGCGATTATAGTTTTGTATAGTGGCTATTTCATATGATATAAGGTGAAATTATAAGCCAGTGGAGTCCTATCATTAAAAATAGATTGTCTAGGAAGATCGAAACAGAACAAACTGAACAGCCAACCGATTAGTTTTAGATGAATGGATGTTAAAAAACTGCCTAATTCGAAGCAAAGCAAAGAGCAGCCAAAGTCTATCTCATGAATCTGCTAATGACTTGATGTAAATAGATTTTAGTAGTTAAAATGGATGAAGTAAAAAAAACTCAGGTTCCTTGATCCTCTATGGACTAAGGCACTTTTATATTATCGAAGAAAAGGGTACGTCCCTGCGCTTCCATTGATCCATTTTCATGAAATACGGGTAATTTAAGATGACATCTATTTTGTTTTGGCTATGTTAAAAAGGTTGCTTTCTAGCAGCTGTTGAATGTAGCGGAGGGCACTTGAGCTTAGTCGCCCCTCGGAAATCGAGAGTTAATATACGGAAATCATAAGTCTAATTAACAGACTCTTTTTTAAAGGGAGAGAAGATTATGAAGGTATATACGATTGGACATTACAACCATTCAAAAGAACAATTCATAACGTTTTTGAAAGCAGCTGAAATTAGCTTTGTGGCGGATGTGCGGGCATTTCCTGCAAGTCGGAATAATTCACATTTTAAAAAAGAAAACATGGCCCAGTGGTTGAGGGAAGCAGGGATTCATTATCGCCATTTTCCTGGTCTTGGCGGGAGAAGGAAACTGTCGGGACAGATAGGCGAGAAGTTGAATGAAGGATGGAACAACCGCTCGTTTCATAATTATGCGGATTATACACTGACAAAGGATTTCCAGTATGCTTTGGAACAGCTAAAGGAACAGGCTAAAGAAAGCAATCTCGTCTATATGTGTTCAGAACATCATCCGGCAAGATGCCACCGTCTTCTTATCAGCAACTGGCTGCAGGCAAATGGATGGGATGTACTCCATCTCATACCCGATTCCGAGGGGAATCCTGAGATTGTCCCTCATGACTTGGGGAAGTGGGGAGCCATGCCAATCATCGAAGAAGATGGGACCGTCGTGTACCCGAAACTTTAAAAATGGGAAACGCAGGATCTTTTTCTTTCTTTTACGATTTGGTGGATCGAGACTCGATGGAACCGCATCAAAAAGTATACTCACTCAACGTTCTGTGAAACTGATGCTAAAAGAGCCTTATCATTGAGGATAAGGCTCTTTTAGCAGCGAGAATTCTAATAATTGGATTGGGGAGCCTGAATTTTTCTATTGAAGCAGCTGGCCAAGATTGTAAAAAGGGGAATTTATGAAACTTTTGATTTGCTAATTCGTATTCATTTAGATAATTTCTGAGCTCTTTTTCGATCTTTTCTCAATAATAACAAGTGATCCTCGTAATCCTTTTCATCGCTTCACTTCCATCCTAATTTCCATCATGCCCGAAATTCATATTCTGAAAGCAGCTTCGGATTCATCTGTTTAAGGG
>NZ_BAUW01000141.1 GCF_000517385.1 Mesobacillus boroniphilus JCM 21738
TATTTTTCCGACTGTACTACCCGTATGCCCTTTTTTAGGGGTGGAATTAAAAAATGCAAGAGTCAAGTTTAATATTTAGATAACACCTTAGAATTTACATAAAATAACAAAATAGAAAGGGGGGTATTCTGAATGAATCAAGATCTTTTGAAGTTCTTAGAGGACTTAAACGAAGAAGCAGAAGTTGCAACTGCTGAAGAAATCGAAGCAGCACAAAGAATAACATTAAAACTGTTTTTAGCCATTTTAATTGGCAACTCACAATTGATGAAAAAATTTTAGAGCAGGAAAGAAATACGATCAAGAATGAAATTAAACAATTTAATATAAACCAAAGAAATAAGGCATTAGAATATCTTCATTTTTTCCTTTTTAATGGTAAGGATTACGGAAGATCAATATTAGGAAGTGATAGTCAAATTTCCAAAATAAATAAATCCGACTTAGAAAAAGGATTAAGTTTATATAAAAAAGCTTCATCGGTTAATGTAATTGGCCCTTGGGAAAGGGAGTATATCCTAAATTGCATCGAGGAATCGAATTTATTAGAAAATCATCATTCTAATTCACGGATTTGTACTGAACTTCTTACCATTGGACAAGGAGAAAGCTTAATACCAAAAGATATCAAAACCCCTTTTGTAGGTGGAGCCTGGTTTTTAAGTATAGATAAATCCCATCAATTATACGCTGAAGTTTTAAAAAACATTTGGGACTCAAGGGTAAAAAAATCTTTTTCAGGTACATTTACACTCAGAATCCAAATTTATAATCACGCCGGTGTTTTAACACTTGACTCAATATTACCCGAAGCAAAGAAATGCAATATAGAAAAAATCATTTCATGTTTAGAATATCCTATAACTTTGCAAGAGTTTAATAAGGCACTAATCAAGCTACATATTAATTACCATCGTTCAGCAGAAGATTTACAAACGAGAATAAAGTATATAAATAATCTGTACATCAACCAATTAGACAAATTAATACTCGGAGATATAGAAGATTGGCAACAAAAAATAATAAAAGAGATATCTTATGAAAATGGTCTTTATCTTTGTAATTCAATTAGCAATCCAAATATAAGGTATATTTCCACAAAAAAGTCTATTATAAAAAATCATAAAGAGGATACCGTAGAGAACTTATCCAATCACACCAATACTGAAACGGGTCTTATTTCACCTATAATAATAAGAAATAATTCTAATTATTATACAGCTGTTTCTTCACCTTTGACTAAGAGGTATCATTTACTGATCCGAATAGATTGTCAGGGGATAGGTCGCCTTTTAATACCAAAAGAACTACCACCTGAAATCCTCACTAAAGGTATGTTAGAAAGCGTTAGGTATGAAGGATGGTACACGCTGTACCATATTTCTTTTTTTTAGTGAAAAAACCATGACAGAATCCATAGTACATTTGCTTGCATACAGATGGAAACCACACCTTAAGACCAATGAAGAAAAGCATATGACAAACCTGGAAATAGAAATAAAGCGGAGAATTATTAAAGTCTTTAAAACCCCCCAAATAAAAGATAGAGGGTACCTTGTAGGCATTAGTATAGTTACTCCAAATAACAATGTAATTAAAGAGAAATATTTTGAAGAATTTAGCAACATAGAGACTCCGCGGACTATACAAAGAGAACAAGTAACAATAGATAACAAGATAATTAAAGCTAATTTCCATGGCGTAGCAATAATCACTCGGCTACCCAGACGATCATCATTATGCGCCTTAATTTTACAAGAAACAGCCTTTGGAACCAATCCAAACTTTCCAACATTAGAAAGCTTAATTCGAGAAAAAGGACTATCTTACCGAATTGTACAAAGTTTGATAACACTTGGGGACGATTTATATATTTATTGGGGTATTCAATGCGACCCATGTAACAAAACTTTATTCAAAGGCGTTGTTCGAGAATGGTTATTTTATTTGGAAGAGCATTCCAATTCAATTGAGATTTGGTTTGAAAATATGTGGGTTTATTACAATCCTCAAAATCACAACTCAATATCACAACTAGTGAGAGATATTGACCGGACAGGCCACTACACAAAATCAAGTTTAGAGCTAAATATGAGCTTTAAGTCGTTTATAAACGACATTCTATCAGAGGAATTCATAGAGGTTAATTTCACCAATTGAACTAGGGGGGGTTTTTATGAACCGAAATCTAAAATTGATTTGGGCCGCGGACGCAACGTCTATATTTGGTACAGCTATATATACGTTAGCTCTTACTCTTTTATCATTTGAGTACACTGATTCTGTTTTTGGGGCAGGAGCTATACTTTTCACATCTATCATTCCGTATTTTTTTATAGGTGTCTTCGCTGGGGTTATTAGTGATCGTGTAGACAGGAAGAAATTGATGATTTTATGCGATATTGTTCGTGGTATTTTATCACTTTCAATACCAGTAGCATATGACTTAAATATATTGACTGTACAACAAATTGTTATAGTGAGTTTTCTAATAACCGCGTTTAGAGCCTTTTTTCATCCGGCAATCCAAGCTAGTATTCCTTTACTAGTGGAAGATAAGACGCAACTTAACAAAGTTAATTCATACATTGGTTCAACTCAGAATTTAGGAATGATGTTGGGTCCTACCTTAGGGGGCATGCTTTTAATTTTTGATTTCAATGTTTCCCAACTGTTGTATATCGACAGCATAACTTATTTTTTATCTGCTTTATTTATTTTCGGTGTAAGATTTCCTGAGACTAAACAGGAGATGGACAGCGAAAAAACTTCAATTTTAAAAGATGCGTGGAAAGGCATTAAGTTTATGAGCTATAAGAATAAAGGTATTGCAATAATAATGTTAGCTTTTGCATCGCAATTATTAGTTGGAGTAGGCGTAATTCAACTTGGAATACCGAAGATTTTAAGTTCAATGAATATGACTGAAGGTAGCATGTTTGGCTATATATTATCAGCTATTGCTTTTTCATCTACAATATCTTCATTTTGGCTTGCCACTAGAAAGGTTAAGCGTCCCGTTATATGGATTTTTTCAGGATATGCTGTAAGGGGCGTGGCGTTTTTTCTACTCGGTTTAACAAGTAGCATAGAGTACATTATATTAGCTGCATTAATTATTGGGTTCGGAAGTACAATATCTGGCACAACCATGACTACATTATTACAGTTGAGAACTCCGAATAATATGTTAGGAAAAGTAATGGCAGTAAGATCTAGTATAGGGAATATCGCAGATGCATTTGCGTATTTAATCGTCGGAGGTATATTATCTGCATTTTCCTTATTTATATCTTTTACATTTATAACTATTTACGTTTTAATAACCACTGGTTTGTTTTCATACTTATGGTATAGAAGCATAAGTAAATCGGATACAACAGAGATAGCTTATCAGTCATCAAGTTATTAATTTTATATGAAAGAGGTATATATCATGTTAAAAGTTTTTTTAATATCTGGGAGCCCAGCCAAACCTGCACATACCACTGCATTAGTTACAGAAATAGGTTCGCAATTGCAAAAAAAAGGATGTGAAATAACTGTGTGGGATTTACAAAAACAACCCCTTCCTTTTGTTGATCCCAAATTTCATCATTCTCCAGGACAACACCCAAGTCCTATAGTAAAAGAATTTGTGAAGCTAGCTACAGATGCCGACTCATTAGTTATCGGGTCTCCAAATTTTCATAATTCCTATTCAGGAGTTTTAAAAAATGCACTCGATATATTAAATATGGATATTTTGATGAATAAGCCAATTGGTATTGTAGCCAACGGCGGAGGATTACGAAGCACTCAGCCTTTAGACCACTTACGAATTGTCGTTAGGGGATTATTAGGATTAGCAATTCCAATGCAAATTTCCACCTGTAACAGTGATTTTATTATGCAAGGTGATACTTATGTAATTAATTCAGGTGATATTCATAAGAGGATTGCTGCTTTTACAGACCAGTTAATACATTATACAGAAAAATTCAGTAAGCAAAGCATATAGGTATTACGAGTCTAATAAAACCTTTTATTATTGAAACTTCAGGCAAATAATTATTATGAAATGCACCTTATAAATAATGACAGAACAGCTGAAGGATGCCAGGGGCTAAAACCCAAAAGTAAAACCGTGAAACAGATAAAGAAGGCTGTACCTCCTCACCTATTGGAAGAAGCCATTCTTCTAAGAAGAGAAGTGCTGGGTCGAAGTGTAAGCCAAATCATTCAGATTTTGGAGTGGGATGGAAAAGCACAGCCCGGACACTTGAAACGGAACACATTACAGGAGAAACTGGCCGAACGAGGCTACAGTTCCACCAAATGCGAATGTATACCAGCTTTGGCACAGCTTGCCCCCAGCTTTCAGAAACGCTTCGGCAATAGTCTTTGGCAATCGGATATAAAGTATGGGCCTTTTCTTCCGATCGGTCCCAACAGGAAGAATAAGCAGGTGTACCTTGTCTTATTTATTGATGATGCCACCAAAGTAAAGGTGTAGCTCAGAGCTATCATTTCAGTTGAGAAAATTATTATTAAAGCTACTAATTGGGGATTAGTTACAATTTTAGAAGAGGAACGTAATTGTTATCTATATGAAATGGGCTACATCAAAACAGGTGTTTGTAAGAAATTGAACTAAAATAACCCTTATATTTTATAAAAAAGATTGTTAAACAGTAGATTATTCATTATGGAGCAACTTATAGATTTAAACAACTTTATTGTTGTATTCTTAGTACAGTGAAGTATCTTCTATTAAAAATTAAACAACTTTATTTTCCCCCGTCCTAAATTTATAACGAGGTTATGCTTGTTTGAGGTTTTAAAATTAAATAACTTTATTGTCACTTTTCAGTCGGGAGCGTACTTAGTACGTTTCTCGATCCTTTTTTGATATGACCTGGGCCTGGGTTTTCCGACCGATCCAAATCATAAATTATCTATAGAGAGAGACAATAATTCTGTATGAATAGTTTTTATGGAGGTATTGGAATGGAAATAGATAAGCAAATGAACTATGGCAGTGATTATAAATATATTCCTGCTACCTCTATAGGCAGCGGTGTCGGTATGGAGGTTTTGCCAGATCTATTTAATTATACTGTCCAGATTGTGAATATTCATTTGGTTGGAAATCCGGAAACAAAAGATTTTGTTCTGGTCGATGCGGGAATGCCGGAATCAGCGGAAGAGATTATTTCCGTGACAGAAGAGCGCTTTGGTGAAAATAGCCGTCCAAAAGCGATTATTTTAACACACGGGCATTTTGATCATGTTGGAGCGATCATCGAATTGGTGGAGCATTGGGGAGTTCCTGTTTACGCACATGAACTGGAACTACCTTTTCTCACAGGGCAAATGAGCTATCCAGAACCAGATCCAACTGTAGAAGGCGGTATGGTTGCGAAAATGTCCCCTTTGTTCCCAAACGAACCAATCGACTTGGGGAGTAACGTAGAAAAGCTTCCTTCTGATGGAACGATTCCGCATATGCCAGAATTCAAGTGGATTCACACACCAGGGCATACGCCAGGCCATGTTTCATTTTTTAGAGAAAGAGATCGGGCACTGATTGTAGGAGACGCATTCGTCACTGTCAAACAGGAGTCACTGTATAAAGTTTTAACACAAGAACAGGAAATAAGCGGCCCCCCAAGGTACCTGACACCAGACTGGAAATCCGCTAAGGAATCAGTCATTAAGCTGGAAGCGTTGAAACCAGCAGTTGCTGTGACAGGGCATGGCATACCTATGATGGTGAATTACTGTCAAACAGCCTGGAAAAGCTGGTACGGGAATTTGACAGTATTGCGATACCGGACTTCGGGAAGTACGTGGGTAGGGGTAGACACTAGACTATTTATCTGAAGGTGTGTGCCTTTGGATTTCCTTTGCAAAAAAACAGATAACCGCAAAAAGGTCCTATAGAAAATATGTACTAGCCAAAAAGATGCCGAAGCCTCAAAAAGAGCTTATAGAAAGAATCTATAAGCCAAAAAGATGCCGAAGCCTCAAAAAGGCTTATAGAAAAAATCTATAAGCCAAAAAGAGGTCGAAGCTGCCAAAAGGCTTATA
>NZ_BAUW01000140.1 GCF_000517385.1 Mesobacillus boroniphilus JCM 21738
CGCTAGTGTAATTTCCTATTAAACAAGAAATTCCGCCCCTTCTGGTAAGGAATCAAACTCACCATTAACCAATAATCCAACATAGAAAGTTCCCTCAGTATGACTCTCACTCGCTTTAGGCTCGTACACCGTAATCTCAGTTCCCTCAAGGTTCGATATACCTGTAAAAATTGGTGCGCTGCCTCCTTTAAAATGCACGTTCCCACAGGTAACACATAAACAATCACCAGAGCCTTCCTACAAATCAAATCGCTCCTTAATTTGCCGGGCAACTTCATCTGCGCTTAAATTAGTATTATTTATCCGAATATAGTTCTCTCTTTCTATCTCACCTTCGATTGAATTCAAGCGATATTGATCCATCGATTTCACCAGGTCCCGCTCCGGCCTTTGCAGATTTCGTTTTGTGGGCTTGTGTTGGAGTCGATGCGGGCTTTTGTTGCGCTCCAGTCTTTCGTCCAAATCAGCCTCCAGTTCAACAAAATACACCGTTCCACCTTTTGTTTCAAAAATCCGGCAAACTTTATCCACATACTCCCAGTCTTCTTTCATATCGAATGCCCAGACATAGGTAAAAATCAAGCCATACTGATCGCTTTTCGCCATCTCCTCAAATATTTCCTGACGGAAGAGTCCGACTAATCTCTTCCCCTCCCTTGTCCCGTAATCGAAGAAAGGTTCACTAATTCAATCGTCATATGGTTATGGAATAGCTTTAATTCTGTTATTTTTTCAAGTTCATGCCCTACCGTCATTTTACCGACAGCCTGCGGCCCAAAGATTAAAACAAACTTCATACTTCCTCCTTAACAAACCTTCGCTTAAACTCCTGGCTCAACTCACTCCAGACATCGAATTTATTGCCGTCCAGATCGTAAAACACAAAATTCCTGCCTGCATGACCCCTGTTTTCAAGCTCACCGACTTTAATTCCTCGTTCTTTAAAATCAGCATGAAATGAAGCAAGTGCCTCCAAACCATCGACCTCATATGTAAGAACGAACCGTTCCGTACCATTTGCATCAAAAAAGTTAGAGTTCTGTTCCACTGCCTTAACCAAAAACATACTAATATCAGCCACATTCAAAATAGCTTTGTCATCATCCAGGTAATTTAACTTTGCACCCAGTTTTTCCTTATACCATTCTGCTGAACTTCACGAATCCTTAACAGGAATATAAATCGTACCAACTATGATTAATTGATTATTCACTGCCTTCACCCCTCTATTAAAAATTCTCTATTTCTCTTTTTTCACCTTCATAGTTATCTATTTTTTCCCATCTTTTAACATAGGCAAAATATAAAACCTTATGAATTAAAGTTTTCCACTTAACCCATACGGCTCAAATTTCTTTTCTTATAAAATATAAATGCCACCTTACAAAGAAGAATGCCACTATGTAATAGGGGACGGAATACCACCATTCCCAGCCTGTATATCGAATAAATTCCACTTTGACCATAAGTAGTTCAAAAAGGATTGTAATAACTAACCAGACTGCCATATATAAAGAAAATGCACTAATCTTTCTTGGCATGAAGTTGAGAAAAATAATGCCAAAAGATGCTCCGAGAGTCATCTCTATGAAATGAACTCTAAGCTGGACTCCAGGACCGCCCAACTCATAAAGTTTAAGATATAAATCCAAAGTAACATCCGTACTCAAGTTGATTAATGCAATTACAGCCCAAGTAACATATATTTCCCTGCCTGTAAGGCGCTTCGGCATAAACCATATAATCAGAAGATTGATGACCAAAGCCAGATATGGTGCCCAAAACATTCTTTTAACCACCCGCTTTTGCTTAGTCTCTTATCTTAACTTGTTTACGATCAAGCCACTGAATCCATTTATAAAATCCTAATAAAAACAATAAAATGACAGGGTCTACAATAGCAGAATGCAAAATTCCCCACCAGCCATACCGAAAATAACCCCAGGGCTCCGGCAGCATGGTGATGTATTCATATATTAAAATGAAAATGACAAATATGAAAATGAAGACAATCTTTTTAATCACTTTTTTTTTCAAAGGGATATAAGTTTAAAAAAATCATATTCACTGGTGGGATCAAGACGGTTCTAGAAATTAACTCCGCCCAGTCAACTCCTGGTTCAAAGTACCAATAACTGTTGAACTTAAATTCCACGATTAAGTCAAATAACATCTGAAAAGCAATCGTGAATGTCCAAATTTGAACGACCTGGCTTGGCAGCAATCTTTTATTCATCTTGAATGCAATCAGGTTAAAAATCAAAACTGATATGAGTAGTCCAATCATAAGCAAAACCCTTCATTCTTTATCGTTCCCTTTGATTTTCTCCCTCAGGTTTTCCAGTTCCTCGATTGAAAGATCCCCAAGCGCTTTAGTTATTTCTTCTTCGATCTTTTTTCTGTTCTTCTCACGGTATTGAGTCCACCATTCACGTAGTCCCTCTGTGTTCTCCAATAAATACTCAATATCAATCACTTCCACTTCATCGTCGGAGAGGTAATCAAGAACTGCGGCTAGCAGGCGGTTTAAAGTTTCTACTTCGTCATTTTTTTTGTTCATGACAGGCTCAATTTCTTCCATTTCGTTTTCCTGTTCTTCGGAAATTGCGGCTGGCTTTCGAGGCAAAATCTCACCTTCTTTTTCATGTTTTATATTTATTGTTCCCCCTGCCTTCATTTTTGATTATATGAAAAATTCAAAGTGAAACTTTCAATACATAAAGCAATCATATTGTCGCATTTTAATTATGAGGTGGTATTCTTGCGTAAAAAACAACAAAGATTATCTGCTGCATTTCTATATACTTCCGCAATCATAGCTTTGTTTTTATTGCCTTTTGCCATTGTCAAACGATCATTCAAAGACTGGATCATCGTTTACCTTGTAAGTATAATTGGGAACTCATGGGCAGACCGTTACCTTGTTTCAAAAGGATATTTAAAATACCAAATCAGACCATTTAAAAAGAAATTTAAGATTCACTTGCCCTTCGACTACGTGCACTACCCATTGATGCTTCTCTATTACAACCAATGGACACTGAATAGTAAGCCAGTAGGTATATTTCTTAAACTGTTTCCATTTATTATTCCACAGGTACTCATTGAGACATTTGCTGCCAAGAAAACAAAGCTGATCACCTGGAAAAAGGGATGGACATGGTATCACTCTGCTATTAGTTTAGTCTTAAAATTTTTAATATGCCGGGGGATTATTGGAACGATCCGGATTATTAACAATAAGGAGCTTTCCATAAATACTTCGAGTGAAGATTCTAAATAAATGTAAAGAAGACCAAATCCATATTGATTTGGTCTTCTAGCTTTTATTGACGGCAATTACAAAGGGTGTCTTGTAAATCCCAAATAACGTGTTCCTTGAAAGTTCAGTTCTCCATAATCCCCTTCAACCAGCTGTCCATATTCCTGGCCATTGACATGAAGTTCGAGCCTGTCACCACTGTCAAATTCAAACGTCACATAATAGATGCTCCGTGCATTGGTTTCCCCACCGCCACGCACACTCGTTCTTTTCGTAACGACCTTGGCATTTGCATTCAATCGTGGTGACTGGTTGTTATTACTCCATGTCCCTATGCTTTTAATGATCGTAAAAATAATGATTCCAATGACTAAAATAAAGATTGCTCCCATAAAGATCGGGACAAAAGTAAACATCCAATCCCCTTGTGTTCTACCATCATGATCATCTTCCCCCTGTATTCATTTATATGTATTTATCTACGATTCAGGAAGATACTAGGTTTCAAATACTTCCATTATTTACACTTCATAGGTAACTGTATCCATGAGTTCCACATCTATATTGGCAGGGTCAGACCATTCATGAAAAGCTTCCAAATGCCATTTATTCGGTAACCTCTGATAACCATTAACCTCAATCCATTGATGCAGCTCGTTATACGCCTGCCTAATTTCCACATTAGCTCCTCTATGTCTTAAAACGGCGTACATTTGAGCAGGTATGGTTAGGGTAACCATGTCTTTGGGAAAATCTTCGAATTCAGATACTTCAACACATACCCAATATCCATCTTCCTCACTTGAACTGTGTTCGACAACAAAAGCTCCATACTGCAAAGATCGATTCACCATATTCGCAATTTCATCCATACGCTCCCTCAACATCTTAGAAGCTTTCGGGATTTCGACGATATACTGGTCACCTGGACACAATACCCGGACCCCCACCAACTTCATTTCGGAAAAATGCTTTACTTCTGGCATAGCTGAATCCCCTTTCCTTCTTTTCCAAGCTCTCCGAACTAAATATCTAAATGACAAATAAACATTTCTCCCTCTCTTCCCATTGCACGTATGCCCTGATCCACGAAGCCGCCTTTCTTATAGACGGTTTGAGCAGCTATATTTGCATGGTTTACAGCCAATATGATTTCATTTACATCTGGAAAATGCTTTTTAACAAATGGGTTCAATAGCTTGATTGACTGTGAAGCAATACCTTTTCCTTGGAACTCAGCATTTATCGAGTAAGCACGTAATAATATTGCATCATTATTATTACTAAACTCTTTCACACCTTCACCACCATGGAGGACAAAAAAACCCGCAGGCTGATAACCATACAAAATGACAATTGGATGCCTGTCTGGCTCTGATTCGCATCTTTGCAAAGCATCAACAGGAAATGCCGTATATCTTTGCTGCTCCGCAGATAATCTGTAATTCAACAACCGCTCTTTATATTCCGGCTTGTAAAATACCAAAGAAACGATTTCTTTCTCAACGATTGACATAAAGAACTCTCCTTATATGTACAACAAGTATTCTAATTATATATCCTCCTAGCCAATATGAACCCAGCAAACTCACCCATTCCCCATTTAGATGATTGCTGCATATACTCTTTAATAGGCTGAAACACTTACTTATAAAATAAGGAGAGATCAAGTTGTACACTAGACAGAATGCGACGCAAAGTCTGCCGGTTCCTTCACGCTGGGGGATTGACGCGGAGATTGCCGGGAAACCGATTGTCAGAGGGACAATCACCATCAATTCCATATCTGGAAACTCCTTCACAGGCACCGCTAATTTTCGAGGTGATCCCATCCCTATCCAGAACATGGGATGAAAATGCAAAATCAATCCGCTTCGATTCACCTTATGCTTCGTTTGCTGGTCAATTGATGATTTATGATGATGCTGGTATCAATGTCCGCCATTTGGTGTTAAGCGGCAAGTTTCTGATGAAGCCTCCGTCCTTACAAGCCGGCGAAGCAGGCAGCTGGATTGCTACTACTGATACAGTTTTGACTGGTCCGCCAATCAATACAGGCGCCTTACCACCTGTAGGTGTTTTTTTAACATCTGATCTACTCTACAACACCGGAAGGCGAAATTCCGGTAGATATAGCAGGTGAATAAGCAGTACTAATCTTCAGATATTCACAGTCTGAAGATTACGTTCTCACTCTCTCTGGACAAACCTTATTGCTTGCTGACGATTCCGAAAATGAGTTTGAATTTTTTACAGTTCTTCTCCATGGTTTTTATGCCTTCTCTAGAATCGAAAATGATAACTGACTTCCAGAACCAGATTCTTATGTAAGCTGATTGGAAATATACTGGGCCCTTTATCCACTTTTCCTCATATTCCTCCCCGTTCTCACATTCAACTTCCGTTCGAACGAGCCATGTATTACCGATACCTATCTCAATGTATTTTTTGGGGGTCACTTTAACCATTTTTATAAGAAGACCTTTATTCTCTCGTTCATTTCTTGCTCTTCAATGTATTCAAAAAATCCTATTCGATTGCCCCACGGATCAGAAAAGGTTGCCCATTTTACAGGGACTTCTTCTCTCGAAAAAATCTCAAATAACTCGATATGTACTTCATTGATCAATCTGGATCTTTCATCTTCAATTGACTTAACACCTAAACGCAGCGGGCCGCTTCCCTCAGTTGGCGTTCCCTCTGCACCTGCAGCCAGCACCCGGTTATCAATTCCCACTCAGCAAAGCCATTATGCGGTGTAAAATCAGGTTCTTGGTTCAAGAGAGATTTATACCACTTTAAGCCTTCATCGAAATCCGATACTCGTACCTGGTATGTTATTTCAAATATCATTCCATAACC
>NZ_BAUW01000139.1 GCF_000517385.1 Mesobacillus boroniphilus JCM 21738
CCAGTGTCGATTCGTCCTCTCCTGATTTTGTTGATACTGAATTGAGTCTATACGATGGCGACAGCATCGAAGTAGCCTATACGATAGCCAAAACAAAAGAGACTAAAAAAGAAAAATTCAAAATACCAAAAGTAAGTAAAGAGGAAAAAGACGCGACTAAAAATTCTACAATTAAGGATCGCTTAATTGTAATGAATGGAGAAACGTCTTTTATCCGTAAAGCTGACCCTGCCCATATGGGAGTGGCCGCCACATCCCTGCTTCCTCAAGACTTTGCCGGGGGATTCATGGAAGATCCTGCAAATTGGAATATTGTAGGGAATGAAGAAGTAGCGGGTGTTCAAACCGTCGTCATTGAAGGAACCTTGGATGAATACTATTCAAGTAAATACAACGGTGGAAATTTCAAATTGAACGTTGACCCCAATACTGGCATTCTCCTTCAAATGGAAGTTAGGGATAAAGCCGGTGAATTAAAAAGGTCATTAAAAACATCTTCGATTAAGATAAATGGAACCTTGGACGAAAGTTCATTTGTTATCGAATAAACATAAAAAGCGATACAACGTTTATTTTAAGAGCCATTTTGAACTGCACCCCAGATGTTAGACACATAATCTTACATTTGGAGATGCAGTTTTTATTATGGCTAGGTTTACTGCAAATGCGAAATGGCTACTTTAGTGCCATATTCCTTTTGTTTGTGCCATTTTATTTTTTTTCAGAGGCCTTCGCATGAAGTGAGTTGGCATATTTTCCAACAATACTAAATAGGTGTGCTTACTAATTATACAGAATGCATAGTGGTAAACAGTTTGGCAGTTGCTGGTGAATTTCTTGTTTGGGGTAAATAGAAGGTCATTTTCCGGCTAATTTAGGAAAGCATACGATTCCATTCGGACGGTTCTTCCGGTAAAAGCTATACCCTAAAAGCTGATTACGGCCAATGAAGTGTACCACTATAAGGGGGTTGCTCTTTATATTTATGTTTTAAGGTTGTAATTTCAAATGGATTTTCCTCTTTATATTATACCTACTAATTTAGTAGAGAAATATTTAGGAGAGTGTTAATAGATGGCATATTACAGTTTTGGTAGTACATCATTTTCTAATTATATTTGGGTAAACGGTGGGAATCCTTTTTACAATCCCAGCTATATTGAATTTGAAAGAGTAAATCAAGTAATCATAACTGTTGAAATTTATGATCGTAAAAACCGTTATATGGGGAAAGGTGTAACAAATGGACTAGCAGGATGGGCATCAGTGGATTTAGGTTGGTTACCAAGAGGAATGAGTTACAAGCTGAAACTCGTTAATAGTAGTGGTGGGACAGCACAAATTAAACATGGAAATGTATCTTATTCACCTTTGATTATTGCATAGAATGGAATAACTAAACCTTTTCTAATGGGTTTGTTGAAATAAGGGAAGGAAAAGCACCTAGTGAACTTATAAAATTTAGATTCAACAAATGGTGCTTTTCTTTTTTTGTCTATATAAAAATAATATTGTTGTTTTTCAATACAAAAAAGACTTCCGAATATTCATAGCAGGAAGTCTTTTTACCCTATTAAGTTACGTACAGAAAAAAAATTTCTATCTGCGTTAATATTATACCACATACTTTTTAGTAAATCTCTCTTTTCGATAGAAATGACATATAAAATACAATATGATAATATGTTAATAAAAGCACTAACTATTAATGAGCTATTTAAGGAAATCCATTTTGGAGGTGTTTAATATTTTTTTATGTTTATTCAATTTGGTATAGCTTCTATTTTAATGTTGTGTTTTACTGCTGTTGCTTGGTATGAGGGAAGTGCTATTTTGGATAATCCTTGGGAATGGAGATATTCCACTCCTTTTACTCAGCTATTGTATGGAGAAGTAAGTAAACCAAGTGACATATCACAACTGGATTATTTTGTCTACGCAGCTAAATTTCAACCCACTTTTCCAATATTAATGACTATAATTGCTCTATATTTACTAATTCTAGTAGGATACCTTTTGTTAAAAAAAGAAGATAATTTACTTGATTTATATATATCTTTGTTAGGAATATCTTTACTTTTATTAAGTTATTTTGTTTTTAATTCTTCTACTTTTGGGGGCCGAATTTTCTTCTTCATTTTCTTAACTAGTGGTATTTTATGTTCAGCGTTTGTTCTAAAGAGAATAATTAATTTAAAATTAATGAAGAATCAAAATTAACCATATAAACCAATAAAATTTTCGGGACAATAACCAATCGAAGAGAAAAAAACTAATTATCGCCATTCAAGGAGTAGATAGTTAGGAAATGTCGATAATTCATATAAAGTAGTCTGGTTTTCTCCTTCCCTAGATAGGGCAATATGGGGAGGACGGGAAGAAGGAGTTTGTGTTTTTGTTAGAAAAAATTGCATTTCCAATCATACACGACATCGGTTCCATTAATGACGGTCAATTTACTAATTTATGATTTCGATTGTATCATCAACAACGATTTTATTCGTTTTGATCTGGAGTTCTCGCGCCTTTTTAGAATATACCGTAAGGCTTGTAGGGACGAAGATTCGATTGTCTCCAGTCTCTTTCTTATCCCTCAGCTCTAAAACGTGAGCCAGCTTAGATCCTTCGCGTTGAAAGATCATGTTAATCTTTCTGTTTTTAAACGGACTATGCATTACCCCGGATAAACAGGCTTTATATCGCAAATACCTTTATATAACATTCCATACAGATAAGGGAGCGACTCGATTCGATCTTTATTGTTTTTACCAATCTAAAATGACCGAAAGTTGATGGTCCAGATCGTCCGCTTTTTGCTGAAAACATTGACTAACTGGATAAAAATACGAATAAATGGTTTTGCAGAGCTAATACTCCGCAGCAGCTTTATATGGAGTGGCGGGCATGATAGCCTAGATCGGCAAAGCCAGTCCTCTTAGGTGCTGGCTTCTTGGCTTGGGAATCATGCCCGCCGAGGCTCCATGTCAAGCTGCCACTTAAATCTCCGATCCTGCAAAACCATTTTTATGCACTCTATAGAATTTAAGGAAACCAAGAAAGTCGAAAAACAGTGTCTAAATTACAGGTTAAAACTGCTCAATTTGGACAACTTAGTCGTCAATGGCCTATTTTTGAAGAGAATTGGAGTAATTGAGGCAAAATGGACCATCAAATCCTATTTTAGGAAAGCTAATGTAACGCCATGTGGACATATACCCCGTCAAATGCTGGACATTTAGAATCGTCAACTTTAGGACAATATAGCTTGGTATTAACACTTTATATTCCTTAAAACTTCCTTGGTCTGCATTAGCAAGGTAATCCTTGTTCCATTCGCCACTAATAAGTAATTCAAGTTACTAAATGGGGCCTGTAGTTTCAAAAGTAGAAGCTGCATCTGCAGCTTTTTTATGGATTCAAATGAAATATTAAATGCAAGATCGATATTGTAATGCCGAATAAAAAGGAAGAGAACCCTGCAAACTAGGGTTCTCTTTTCACCTGGGGTTAAAGTAATTCGTGTCTTTCACAATAAGAAATGGCTGCATGTTTCAATTCTTCATAATCGTTTAACTTTTGTTTTATAAATAGAGGAGAATTTTGATTTTTATAATGTTCAAATCCCTCTTCAGCATTGTGTGAAGTGTAGTAGAATCCACCTGGACTAGTTGGACTTTCTACCTCTTCAGGAGAAAATAATCGCAACCTCCTTAATGCTGAGGATAAGGACATTAATTGAGAAAGACCTTTAACAAACGTTTCAATAACTTGAATTTCATAAGATGTTACAGAGTTATGTTTGTTTCACTGCGCTGCCGTATTACCCGTCGAATGCTCCAGGATCGAACCGGTTTACATACAATGCATATTGGAGTAACTTAACAAAGTTACCAACACTGCCTAAACGTAATGTCGGCAATCGATCCCTGGTCGTCGGTTCCACGCTGCCTGTTTGAAGGTTTGGTGCAATCCCTTCCTCTGTTTGAATTCCATAGATTAGCGCTGTATTCGTCCCTCTTTGATAATGACCGTCACATGGCTGCACGCCGGACGTTGTATAATATTTGTTATTCAAATCCTGCTGCATTTCTCGAATTCTAGGATCGCTGCCAAACGTGAGGACATAAGCATCCATGGTCAGAAACGCTTTAAATACATAGTCATATACTTTTCCGTTGCGAACAGTCAATCCCGCATCGGTTTGCAGTCGAATGACAGCATTTTTCAAGTCTTCATCAAACAAGCCAGTAAAGCCGCCTGGATCATACCCTTTACAGTAACAAGCACCTTGTAAAATATGAACAATTATTTTTCCCTTGCTCATCTTCCGGAACTGCACCTAATTCCATTTCGCCCCAACTCTTATATGCAGCACTTGTACCTGGTCCGAAATTGTCGACTGGTGTTCCAATTCCCAATTCAATTTGTAGAGCACGGGTTAGAGCATATACGGTTGACCATCCAGTTTTTCCGTTTTCCGGAGCTGACTCATAGCCATTTCGCCCTCCATATGTGTCGTTAGACCCATTCTTGAATCATTAAGACCATTAAATCCATATTCAAACCTTCCTTCGTTTTAGTTTGCCCTTATTCACGGTAATTTGGGGGATGCTTTCCCAAAATAGATAATTAATAAAGAAAGACTCATATTGATAAGTACAACCCCTATCAAACAAATTTTTTCTTTCTTCAAAAATCTCTCATTTATTATTTATTGCCAACCATTTTCTTTTTCTTGAGCTGCTCTATCATTTGAAAATAGCCTGGAATATTTTCTACGTCATAATTTTTTTATGCAAAATAACAATTTCATTTTTATCTCCTGAGATAAATCCTCTCTATCCTGCTGGTTTGTTTGGTTTAGAGAAGATATAATTTTCGGAGAAAAAAGCTCGATCACCGTATTCAGTGAGTTATCATCGGTATTAGATTGTCTTACGAGTGTGTATAAGCTATCTTTCATCTATACTCCTCCTCTTACTTGCAGTTTCGAGAAAATTTCTCATTTTCTTCAAAGCCCTTGCATGACTCTTTGAAACCGCCTGCTGTGATTTGTTTAAATTTTGGGCTATCTCTGAATCGGTTAACCCATGGAATAGGCCAAACTTATAATTTGGCGTTGGTTTTCCGTTAATTGCTGAAACCCTTCGTGTAGCCAATAGTTAGTCAGCTGTTCCTCTATCCCTAATGACATCTCAAGTTCATTTATTTCTTCCTTAAATGCTGTTACCGCCAGCACATCAATAAGTGGTGTATCTGTTTCTTTGTTTAAAGGTTTGTCTAAGACCAATCTAAACCTATCAGAAGTTTGTTTATTACTCTTATCAAAGTTGATTGAATGAAAATGAATTGTCTTAGAAAGATAACTGGTAAACCTGATCCGAAAATAAAACTCTTTAAAAGATTCATCTATCCGATTGATTAAGGTATCAGTTGGGTCGTTAATTACTTGTTTTAAAAGCTCCATATTTTCCGGAATGCTTAAAAATGAATTAATGATAGGGTTTTTCAATTGCTCCTCATTTTCCTTTAAATACCTTGTTAACACTGAATCACGCATTTTCAAACGCCCACCCCCCTTGCAAGGAACGTATGTTCGTATTGTTGGTAAAAAAAATAGGGCTTGCCTGATTATAGCAGTATTGACTTTCTTAAATTGTACCAAAATATTGTTCTCTATGGAAAATACTTTCAAGAAGACCTTTTTATCACTTCCGCTAATTTTAATATCACCTCTTCTAACTTTTCAAGTTTCCTCTCAAACCTTAAAAAAAGATAGATTGTAATCACAATAGGGAATCCGAAGTTACCCAAAATAGTTGTCCATAAAGGAATATCTATTGTACTCATTAAAAATCCTTTCTTCATACATATTTTTTTCAACCTAGTAAATAAAGAATAAAAAACGATAGATTTTACAACCACTAAAACCATTTTTAATATAAAATTTCCCTTTTGAACCATAGGAAAACCTCTCAAGTAAGAATCACATGAGAGGTTTCTTTTCATATTCTTGTGTTGTCAAACTACCATAAATGTCAGGTTTTTAGTGTCTGAACACAGGCGAATAACAGTTGAGCACTTCATCTCCGTGCGGCTCTACTTTTAGACGATAAAAATTATTCCTAGATAAATAACAATACAAGTGGGAAAATCAGCTCGATCACAGACACCAATGGAAATACAATAACATTTGTCTATGATGCATCTGGCAAATTAACAAAAATTCAGGATGCATCCGGACGGGCAACCAGCATTTCCTTCGGGACAAACGGGTATGTATCCAGTGTGACAGACCCGGCTGGCAGGATAACTTCCTACAGTTATGACGCGTCTGGCAATATGACTAACGTCACCAATCCAGAGGGCAAGGTG
>NZ_BAUW01000138.1 GCF_000517385.1 Mesobacillus boroniphilus JCM 21738
GGCTCAATCCTCTAAGTCTTTCACTTTTTTAACTTGTTCACTCTCTTTATTCATAAGTCTTACAAAATTCGTGAAAACTTCCGATGAATCGACAACTTCTCCTATTGATATTTGCTGGCAAAAGGTATGTTTAAGCTAGATGGAACATTAGGAGTGTTTTCTATGGGCCTAGTATCAATAGTTGCAAGAGAGGATTTTATTTCATTGGTTACTGATTTGGGAATTCATCAGGTAATCGATGATATCAGGTTTAAGGAATTAATACCGAATACAGCCTTCATTGCTTTCTCGGATGATGAGGAATATGCCATAATGGCCGCAAGCGCAGCTGAAACTCTCGTTAATCAAGGATTCAGTCTTAAAGAACTGGCTGAATCAATCCAGTCATCAATTAACAATTCCCTGCTCATGGTGGATGGACAGACCTTTGAAGCAGTGGTCGCAGGATACTCTCAGAACGGGGAAGCACAGTATCATGTCATCTCCAATATAAAGCCTCTTGAATCCTATTACCCTCGTACTGGTGAGAGTCTCTACTATGTAAATAGTCAGGAATCGATGCTTGTACTTGAGAAGTCCTTGAAGATGTATGGCATGGGGACAGTTGACCAGGCACAGGCTGCTCAAATCCATTTGCTGCAGGAAGCTTCAAAGTTCATTCCAAACGTTCATACAAACCCATCCTCATATATTCTCAAAAAAGCAAATTAAAACAGTCTTGGAAACCAAGGCTGTTTTTCATGATTATAATGCATATTGAAGTACAAAATTTCCAAGGAACAGCAATGCAATCATATAAAGAGCAGGCTGTATTTCCCGGCCTTTTCCCATCAGCAGCTTTATGAGCGGATAAAGGATAAATCCAATTGCCATGCCATCAGCAATACTGTAGGTTAATGGAATCAATACAATAATCAGAAGTGCTGGGAAGCTTTCCATTAAATCATCAAGCTTGATGTTCGTAATATTTTGTAGCATCAATATTCCTATTAAAATCAATACCGGTGATACCGCACTTTCAGGTACTACTTTTATTACAGGAATTAGTATGATCGAAGCCAGGAACAGAACACCTGTAGTAATACTCGTTAAACCTGTTCTGCCGCCAGCCGCTATTCCTGCAGCGCTTTCTACAGATGATACTGTTGGGCTGGTGCCGAAAATTCCTGCAGTGGCAACCGAAATCGAATTAGCTTGAAGTGCCTTCTTACTTTTGTGAGCCTGGTTAAGCATTTTTGTATGCCCGTGGATCAGACCGATGTTTTCAAAAATGACGACCATTGCAAGAGAAAAGGCTGTCAGCCAGAAAATAAATTTACCTGCCTGGGCAAATGACAGCTGTCCAAAAACTGATGTGTACTCTCCAATAGCCGGCATGCTCCACGAAACTCCGCCGCGTCCGAAATCCCCGAAAAGAAGGGAAAGTACAGACGTAAAAACTATGCTCAGCAATAGATTGCCTGGAATGTTTTTAATAAATAAGACAACTGTTACAATTAAACCAATCAATGTGATGAGTGCAGTTGAGCTGCTTAAATCCCCGATTTCCAGCAGGGTATGCTCAGAGCTTGTAATAATTCCGCTATTATCGAAACCAATTAAAATTAATAGTATTCCAATACCGACTGTAATTGCTTCTTTCAATGAGTCAGGAATGGATGCAATGATTGTCTTAGCCAGCGGAGTGAAGGCTAAAACCATGAACAGGATTCCGGATACAAAGACCATTGCAAGAGCTTCTTGC
This sequence comes from Mesobacillus boroniphilus JCM 21738, assembly GCF_000517385.1. Taxonomy (GTDB): domain Bacteria; phylum Bacillota; class Bacilli; order Bacillales; family Cytobacillaceae; genus Mesobacillus; species Mesobacillus boroniphilus. The sequence goes on from NZ_BAUW01000138.1 coordinate 1,745, forward strand.
CATGTGAAACCGCCGGACTGGACGATTGTATATGTAAACATCGCATTTAACCCCATGCCCGGAATAACTAGAATCGGAGTGTTGCTCCAGAATCCCATGAGCAAACAGCCCGCAAACACTGTGAGAATCGTAGCGATGATTCCTGCCTCAAGTGGGATGCCTGCTGCTGCTAATATTGTAGCGTTGACAATAATGATGTATACAACTGTTATATAGGAAATAAGGCCTGCAGATAACTCTCTTCCAAACGTTGTACCATGTTCCTTTAATTGAAATAATTTATCCATTGTTTCTCCTCTCTATTTTACAGATAAATTTTTCCGTTCTGAAACGAATGAAAATATCGTACCATAGACTTTAGTTATATTTAAAATATATAATTTATATTAAAATCATATCTTTTTTAAATAGAAGGAGTTTTTATGGATATTAGACAGTTGCGTTATTTTATCGCGATAGCCGAAGAAAAGAATATAACAGCTGCAGCACATAGACTTCATATGTCACAGCCGCCGTTAAGCCTTCAATTAAAACAAATGGAAGAAGAACTAGGAGTGTTGCTGGTTGAACGGCATGGGAAGAAGCTTGAATTGACTGACAAGGGTGTGCTGCTATACAGACATGCACTAAACATTGTCCATGCCTTTGAGGAAGTGAAAAATGAACTTCAAGAGACGGATGAAGGGAGGAAAGGGAATCTATCAGTTGGCATCAACACTCTATCTGTGCCAGAATTCCCCGAATGGCTGGAAGCATTTCATTCATCCTTTCCACTTGTCTATTTGCGGATTGTACAAAATGATTCTGCCTACTTGGCTGAACTCGTAAAAAACCGAACAATTGAACTGGGGCTGGTCAGGCTGCCATTGGCTAATCAGGATCTTAACTACCTTCATTTATACAATGAATCATTTGTTTTCGTTTGCAGGCAAAATGGGAAAGATGAGATATCAATAGGAGAAATAAGCAATTATCCGTTAATTCTACCTTCTACAGAGGGACTTGGGAGCTACAATATCATCCATGACGCTTTTACAAAAGCCCAGCTTCCGCTTCAGGTCATATGTGAATGCTCAGATATGAATGTCGTGATGAAAATGGTTTCCTCTGGGATTGGTTCAACCATAGTTCCTGAATCTGTATTTCAATCATACGGACACCCAAATCTTTTCACCAGTGATATTACAGATGCTGAGGTAAAATCATCTGTTGGGTTAATCTGGTTAAAGCAGCATCACCTTTCCAGACCGGCAAGGAATTTTATTGGATTGGTGAAACAGAGACTTGGTTTATCCGAAAATGATGATGAATAAAAAAGACTCTCGCTTCAAATAATAACGGCAAAACTTATCCAGAAAGGAAGGTGTTCTGCTTTGAATCTTTTTGAATTGATCAAGGATGCTTTCGGTCCTTTAATGGACGGGGACAAAAAGCCGTTGCATGTGGGAGAAGTGATGAACCTATGGTTTTATCTCCATGGAACTGAACAAACCCTCAGATACGATCAACACGCATACAATTTAGCCCAGGATCCTGAACTTAAAGAAAAGATCGTAGATATCATCGAAAATGTACACAGGCCAATGATCAAGGAATTGACACAGTTTTTCAAGGATGAAGGAATTCCGCTCCCTGATGTCGGAGCCGAAAAAGTTGTCGGTGAATTCAAGGCACTTCCTGAAGGGGCAAGGATGAATGATGAAGAAATCGCCAATTTGATCGCATACAATCTGGTAGTAGGAATCACGTCAGCAACAAGGGGAATTACTGAATCTGTCCGATCGGATGTTGGTTACTTATTTGCGAAATACCATATGATGAAAATTACCTTTTCCTTGACATTTAAAACACTTATGCAGGAAAAGGGCTGGCTAAGGGTGCCACCATACTATATTACTGGCAAAGAGTAAAAGCAGCGTCAATGGCGCTGCTTTTTAAATGTGTCGATTTCCAAGATGGTGGATAAAAAATGCCAATAAATATAATTTTCATTTGCTCTGTGGCTTATAATTGATAAAATGATATGTAGTTTCAGAATTGTCTTAAAAGCCATAAGGAGGATCACCATGGAAGAAACATTTTTACAATCTGTAAAATATGACGGTGAAAAACTATATATTTTAGACCAAACAAAACTTCCCCAGGTCACTGAGTTCCTTGAAATCAACAATATTGAAGATGTATGGGATGCGATAAAACAGCTTAAAGTAAGGGGCGCTCCAGCAATTGGCATTGCCGCTGCTTACGGGCTGGTTCTTGGTATCAAGGATGCACCAGAGGTTGATTTCGAAACATTTTATGCTTATTTCAAAAAGCAAGTTGATTACCTGGCTACTTCCAGGCCGACTGCAGTCAACCTTTTCTGGGCACTAAAAAGGATGGATACACGTAATAAAGTTGAAAGCAGCAAACCAGTATACGAAATTAAAAGGCTATTGGAAGAAGAAGCCCATTTAATCCGCCAGGAAGATGAAAATGTCTGCAGTTCGATTGGCGAGAACGCTTTGACTTTATTCGAAGACGGTATGACCGTTTTAACTCATTGCAATGCTGGAGGAATTGCCACAGCAAGGTATGGAACAGCGCTCGCACCAATTTATTTAGCTAAGGAACGAGGAATGGATATCAAGGTGTTTGCTGATGAAACCCGTCCATTGCTACAGGGAGCGCGTCTGACAGCCTGGGAATTGATGCAGGCTGGAATCGATGTCACCCTTATTACTGACAGCATGGCAGCCATGGTCATGCAACAGGGAAAGGTACAGGCAGTCATCGTAGGTTGTGACCGTGTAGCAGCCAACGGAGACGTAGCCAATAAGATTGGAACATACAGTGTCGCTTTATTAGCAAAAGCACACAACCTCCCGTTCTATGTCGCTGCGCCACTATCGACAGTTGACCTTGAAACAAAAACAGGTGATGAAATACCGATTGAAGAACGGGCAGCAGAGGAAATCACTGCTGGTTTCGGGAAATCGACAGCACCTGAAGGCGTTAAAGTTTTCAATCCAGCCTTCGATGTGACACCACATCATCTAATTACAGCCATTATTACTGAAAAAGGAATCATGCGAGGAAACTACAGCGAAGAACTTCCGCGTCTGTTTGAAAAATAAGCATGCTTGAATGCCAGGGAGCGACTCTCTGGCATTTTTTAATGTTGGGCTTCTTTTAAATCAATCTGCATTTGGTATATATAATCCTGGGGCAGAAGTTGAAAGAAAAAAGCCTTCTTCGGACATCGGGAGTAGCGGCCCCTTTTTGTCCGAAGTTGCCCCAGGTTCGGCCAAATTATCGGGAGTGACAGCTCGTTTTGTCCGAAGTTGCCCCAGGTTCGACCAAATAATCGGGAGTGAGGGCTAGTTTTGTCCGAAGTTGCCTCAGGTTCGGCCAAATTATCGGGAGTGAGAGCTCATTTTGTCCGAAGTTGCCTTGGGTTCCCTGGGTTCCTATAACTTTGAGGAGCGCTATCCGACATAATTAAAAGATGAGCGACCACTATTTACTATTCCTTTAAAAACATTCACATAATCCTCAAATTATCTCACTTTTCCACTTTCATTATCTTTGTATACTTGAGATATCCTACTTGTAAATAAACCAAAGGAGGGTTTCCTATGGTCAAAAAAGCGATTGCTGCTGGTATTCTTGCTGGACTGGTTTTGTTTGCCATATTCCAGCATTTTTATAAAATGGAAGAGCCACAAGCAATTGAAGTTTCAAAAGCTACAACTGGAATCGGTGCTGGGATGGTAGCTCCTACTTTTACACTTAAAAACCTTGCTGGTGAAGAGGTTAGCCTGAATGATTACAGAGGTAAGAAGGTGATGCTGAATTTCTGGGCTACTTGGTGTCCGCGTTGTAAAGAGGAAATGCCGGCGATGGAGCAATTTTATAAAGAGCATTCAAAGGAAGTTGAAATTCTTGCCGTGAATTTAGATCCTCAGAACAATGTTAAGTCGTTTGTGAAGGAAAATGAATTAACTTTCCCGATATTACTTGATCAAGTTGGAACCACACAGCAAACATACGCAATAATCTCAATTCCGACTACATATATTATTGATGAGCAGGGATTGATTCTAAAAAAGCATATTGGTTCCATGACATATGAACAAATGCAGGAGCTTACGAAGTAACACCAGTACTGGCTACTGGTGTTTTGTTAATGGTAAAAATTGCATGAGGAATACACAAAAATCTCGGGTAAGAATAAAATACGATTAAATTTTCAAAAAGTTGTAATAATTGCAACCGTTTCCGGACATAATAACAGTTACAATGATGACAAAGGATGGTGAACACGATGAGAAAACCTAGAAAGCGTTCTTTTCAAGAGCTTGTAATGGAAAACAAACGCCAACTTATGAATGACCGTGATGCAATCGAGAGGATCGAGGCTAAATTAGAGCAAAAACACTTGGTAAAGCTGAGTAAATATCATACATTACCATTTATAAATACCTCTTCTTTAGGAAAAACTTATTCTAGAGGAGGGATATACATGAGCAATCCTAAAAGGGACAGCAAGCATTATGTTCCAAGCCACCTTGGAACGCAGCCGCGTGGATTCAGCGGCAATAAAGGTAAGAAAATGAATGATAAATCGGGTGAACATGCCCAGGTAATACAAACAAAAGGTGAATAACTGAATGAATATGCCCGCCAAGTGGCGGGCTTTTATTTTCTTATAAGAAAGTATAAAACTTTTTACTTAGATTATTGTCT
>NZ_BAUW01000137.1 GCF_000517385.1 Mesobacillus boroniphilus JCM 21738
CTTGTTTCCTATGTAACACAGCAAAGTAATACATTTTGCTGTAACCTTTTCTACTAGTGTTAGTACGTATCCATAAATCATCTTTTAAAAGGAGGGAATTCAAATGGAAGAGATTCTAGAACTTCAATTAATGGAAAATGAAAAGTTTGAACCAGTATTGATGGGAATGAGCTCACAGAGTAATTCTTGTTTCCTATGTAACACAGCAAAGTAATTCGTTTTGCTGGAATTTTTCCTAATACTTTTTTCTACTTAAACATCCATAGACTAACCTTTTCTCTTCCCTTACAAACTAAAAATATAGATCAAAACATAAAAATGCATAATAAATTTACTGAAAGTGAGGGCGATTTCATGATTAATTCATCATATATTTTATTGCCAAGCAAAAGGTTTTACCTTCCTTTTGACTTTTATAAGCCACAGAATGAATACTTTAATATAGTCAAAAATATAGTGGATCCTGAAAACTGGTATATAATACGCGATAGAATATACATATCCTGTTTTCCTAAGAAAGGTCCATTACCAACTCACGGTTGGAAAATACATATTTCAGGTACCATATGGGATAGCGAAGAGATACTAGAAAAAGTATCTAGATTTTGTATGGAACACTCTATATCTTTCAAATGTCTAATGGATAAGGTAGTCTTTGACGCAAATCAAAATAAAGTTGCAGATAGGAGTGGGTCAGGGAAATTTATTACTATATATCCAGAAAGTGAAAAACAATTCATAGAAGTTACTCCTAAACTTTACAAATTATTATCAATGTATAATGGCCCGTATATATTAACAGATAGACGTTATGGTGATAAAGGCATAGTATATTATCGGTACGGTGGAATTAATATTGGACTTGTTAAGCTCGGAAATCAATATGTTCACATGATTAAATCAGAAAACGGTGAAGAGTTTATTGACGATAGAAAACCCAGATTTCAACTACCTAATTGGGTAAAGGATCCCTTTCAGAAAAACAACTTTAATAAGGAGAAAAAGAACAACTTTTTGCTAAATAACCGTTACAAAGTCTTATCCGTTCTTCGATATACGAATGCAGGGGGGACATATATTGCTGAAGACATACAGAATGCAGAAAAAGTTATTGTTAAAGAGGTAAGACCTTTTACAGTTCAATATGGTAACCGAAAAGATGCTGTCTCTTTAAAAAAGACAGAATATGCTATTCTAAAGAAAATACACTCTCTAGGAGTCTCTCCTATTCCGATTGATATTTTTAAAGAGTGGGAACATACGTATTTAGTTGAAAGTTACATAGACGGCCCTACTATAAAACAGTTCGTTGTTAATGAGAACCTTTCTCTAAGCCTAATTCAACTGTTAACGATTTCAATGAATATTTTAAGAAAATTGTTAAAATATTTACTAATATTTTAAAAACTTTTGAAACTATACATAAAAATAATATAGTCGTTGGTGATATCGGTCCAGAAAATATTATCCTAAAAGATAACTTAAATCCTATAATAATAGATTTTGATACATCTTTAGACTTGGATACTACAGATGAAAAACATATATTCGGAACTATTGGATTTCATAATAAATTTAATAAACCCGATGATTTTAAGCGGGATTATATAGGTATTGGTTACCTTCTCTTCTATATGATTTCACCTAGTAATAATCTAAGTGAATTAGACGAACATTTTTATAAACACTTTTTAAGTTACTTGGAAAAACAATACAATCTACCAAGTCAATTTAAGGAGGTAATAGAGAAATTAATAGAAGGGGATACTATACAGCCTGCGGAAGACTATATATCTATTATTAATGATATAAATCCCAATTTTTCTGAAACCCAAATTAGAGAAGTTAATATAAGCGAAATAGAAGAGATTATACGAAAAGTCAGTAACTTCATTTTAAATAGTAAACTTGACGGAGAAACACAAGTTTTCCCTGCAGACTATTTGGCCACTGAATATCTTTCTATAGCAAACGGTACTGCCGGTATTCTTAGAGCTTTGGAATATTGTGATATAAAAATCGATTCAGCCATGTATAATGTCTTTAAAAAACAGGTAAAGCAAAATATGTTTCAAAGTCAACTAGGCTTACATTATGGTTTATCAGGGATTTGTTGGTATTTATTGGAAAATAATGAGGTGTTTATAGCTAGAGAGATTCTCAGTTATATTTCCGAAAATTTAGAAGATATAAGGGAGTTAAATATCGGTGAAGGACTGGCTGGGGTAGGATTATTATTTTTAAAAGCTAATTTAATTCTTAAAGAGGATGATTACCTTAAAACTGCTTTAACTATAGGTGACAAAATTACTGAGGATCAAAGAGATAATGTGAATAATATTCAACAAATTGGTTACGAAAGTGGTAAATCTGGCATTTCTCTATTTCTTCTTTATTTATCCCTGGTATCCAAGGAAGAAAAATATATTAATTTCGGAACAGAACTCTTAAAAGAAGAAATTGGGAAAGGAATTGAAATCAATGATGGGTACGGATACCCAGCAAACTTAACGAATAAAAATATTGTCTATCCTTACTTAGCTAGAGGTACTGCTGGCATAGCGCTGTCGCCTTAAGATACCAAACAGTTTTACAAGACAATGTATTTTTAGAACAGGAAATTGAAAAAATAACAAATGGATTGCTATGTAAACTATCTGTGGATATCGGCCTTTTTAATGGCTTATCTGGAATAGTAAGTACTTTAATTGACTTTTATCAATTCACTAAAGAAGTTAAATACTACAACTTTGCCTGTGAATTAATAAACAATATGAAACAATTTTTATTAAAAGAAAATGAAGATGAGTTGGCATGTCCTGGTTCCTTAATGTACAGGTTAAGCTGTGATTATAGTACAGGAGCAGCTGGTTTCATAATGTTATTGAAAAGGACGCTAAGTAATAAAGGGAATCCCCATTTTTTTCTAGATGAATTACTTTTAGATGGAGATCTAGAATATCCTTATAATGTTAAGAGATTGGATAAATTAGTTGTTAAATAAGATATTTTATTTCACCCGTTTAAACTCTAAGGATATACAACAGTTAATGATGTTTGACATTTATAAAAAAGATTTATAATTGAATTTTTCACCACAGTATTGTATTTGGCAATTAAAAAATGCTATAAACGGCAGTATGTTGTATGAGTGTATAAAGAGCCGAAATAGGCAAGTGGGGCATAAAAACTTGCATATATTAGGCTCTAAATTTTTTCCTTTTTATGCTAAAGCACCCGTATGTTTAAGTACATTTGTTCACAAACTTAGATGTATAAAATGAATGCTGCACTTTTAGTTGGAATTAGAAGTGTTCTTTTTTACTCTTAAAATTACAAAATAAGCAACCAGATATACTAGGCACAAAAAGAGGAATACTATTAAAACTGCAAGTAAGAACTTATCTTGATGCCATACTGTTCCACAACATCTTATTCCATAAAAATAAGGTAAAGGCGGATCAATGTTAACTCCTATCAGCTCCACAAATCCTATTGGGAAACCTATAAACATAGGGAAACTCTCTTTTAACTCGTCATATGTTTTGATCATTTTTCCGTCAAAAAAAGCGGTAGAATAAACAAAAATGCACGATAAAAGAAACATCAATGGTAGAACTACAAACTTTTTTTAAAAAGGGGCGCATTTTTAAATCACCTCAAAAAAATCCCTAAATAATCTCTGTATGATTATTGTGCAAAATGCATCGTTTGTTGAAAAGCGGCAAGTCAGAATTATTTATCTGCATTTTCTATCTCTTTTAAAATGCTCACACCATTTCTTTTAGTTTCGTAAGTTACCACATATGTTTTACCATTTTCAATTAAATTCCATACCATTGTTTCTTTTATGTAAATTTTTGACTTTTCTTCTTCCCAATACTTTTTAGATACATCAGCATTTGGAGGTGCTACGATAATATATCCTTCACCATTTTCTTCAGAACGGTCTTTTTCTAAGACTGTAACCACAGCGAATGTTGAACTTTCAGACAGCAAATTATACATAAGAACAGCAGCTGTCAAAACTATTATAAAAAATATAGTGCTTATTACTCTTCTTTTATTTCTCATACTTTTAAATAACTCTCCCTAATAAATTCAGCTATGTAATACTACTTGCTCTCATCTTCGGCTAAACTGCCCCTTAAGTTTAATAAGCAATACTGTTATTTCATTTACTTTTACCTAAAATTCTATATAAAATGGGTGTTTGCTATTATCAAGACAGTATTCAATTCTTTGCTTAAAGTTTCCCACGGTTACCATTTCTAATGCTTTCTCAATTGGATAGAAACCTACTTCTAAACTCTCTGATGAAGTTGTTAATTCTCCTCCGATTGGCTTAGCTAAAAACAAGGTATTACATATTGATTTGTTCACATTCTGAAATATTCCACAAAATTTTAGAACTTCAATATCAATACCAGATTCCTCTTTAGTTTCTCTTACTGCTGCATCTTTCAAAGACTCGCCTTCTTCAACTATTCCCCCAGGCATTTCCCATCCTCTACTAGGTCCCTTAATTAATAAAATTTCCTTTTCATCATTGATTACAATAGTTGCTGCTGAAACAAAATGTTTTGGTGGTGTGTAAATTTGTTGTGTACTTTGTACCATATTAAGCCCCCCTTTTACGTTATGGTTTTTAAACAAACCTGTATCGTTTGTTTAATTTGAATGTTTCACAATTGTTGATATACCTTAGAATCTATACGTGCTTTTAATAGTTCAACCAACTATTGAGGACATCTTCAAAATTGTGATCTTTCCAAGCTATAATGGCGTTCATTTCTCCAACTTGTAAAACTTTTTCTTGAAATAGCAGATCGCCCAAAAAGTATGCTAATCGAGGAAAACCAAAAGTTTTGCCGCCATTAATGGAAAACCACTCACGGAAAATTTCCTGCGGAGTACTTATTGCAAGATCTTTTGCAAACTCCAATTGAATTTCCTTTTTGTGTGATGATGCAAATTCCAACCATTCTTCGCCATTATCATCATAAGAAAAATATACGGAAGAGGGCAATCCAGGCGATGTTTTCCTTGAAAAATGTGTAGCTGCCCCTTCTTGAAATAGCCAGGTAAGAGGGCTATTCCACTCCACATTCGACCAATCATTTCCCGCTTTATCTGAAATAATATTATGGGCAACGTGTCCTAATTCGTGTGCAATAATGACTTTTAAATGACTACTTGCTGGCGATAATTTTTCTAAAGCAAAAGTTACATTAGGTATAATTTGTTTGTGAGAATAGGCATTAGAACCAAAACCACCGACAATTAAATTTACATCAATAGGAAATTTCACTTGATACATACCCAAGTAATTTTGCTCTACTTCTTTTATAATGGTGACAATTTCATTGTGGATTAACTGGATGGAAGTCAAGACTTGAGGATACCTTTTTATTGACTGAATATGTCTTTCTTCGGTGTCTTTGCAATGATATAAAAAGTACTCTTTGAAAATCTCTGGATACTTCATATAGTAGCTCCGCAAGAAATTTATAGATGGTTGATAGTTATCCAAAAAATACGGTACAGTATCAATTATTTTCAAAAAAACCCTCCTATTCATTAAGCAATTGACATCTTCAATTAATAATTAGGCTATTAAAGTTAATTTTGCCCTTATGATTTAAGTTTTTCTTAAACTAAACTTCATCGTTTGTTTAATAAAGAGTTCAACAAAAAGCACTCTAATTCTTCTGGATCAACGTAACTTGATGTTTAAGAATATCGCTTTACAAACTAGGCTTTTTGTCAGAAACCCTTTTCTTCTTTATAAAAAGAAATTAAAAAAGGGTTAATCATTCTTGATTAACCTAATTGAAATAAATTTGATGAAGATACTCATTCTTCTGGTGGCAGTTTATAAAGGACCTTTCCGTCCCCGTCAAGGAATTCCATTCTTGGAATATCAGATTGATCAACAACCATACGAATTCTTGGTTGTCCTTTACTATCAGAGAGTTGTACAATTACATCCCCGTCCACGTTTTTCCCCATAAAAGCACGGCGGACATTTCCTTCCCACAATTCATTCAATTCCTGGTCTTTTTCTTCCTCCGATTTATTTGACTCTCGGATATCCTTATCTCTTATAATATCTTCTCTTAGATTGGAATTTGGTCGGTCATAAATAGAAAAACCATAATTTTTTTTACCGTTTTCCTCATAGTGTTCCATTTGGACAACTTGGTCTTGTTTATATTGGTCAAAAGTCAAACTTCCACCAGATGTATAATTGCCATCATCGTCTTTTTGACTACCAAAATTAAACCACCAGCTTCATCACCTTCTGCATTATAGAACATCATTCCAGCGATAGGATCACTTTGGCGATGGCCTGGAAGAATATCTTCTCCGTCAATAATTGCAGGGGGAATGTTTTGATTGTTAAATAATTTGAGTCTAACCGTTCCATCTTTATCAACAATATTAAGTTGTTCCACCTCAATCTTTTTAAATTTCTCCAAAAAATCAACTCCTAAATTTTACTATATATCTATATTTTGACAATAATTTACTATATTCCTTCTTCAACATAAC
>NZ_BAUW01000136.1 GCF_000517385.1 Mesobacillus boroniphilus JCM 21738
GGACAACAAAGGAATTAAAGAAAACGAGCACCTTTCACTGATGATACCTAGGAGTGTCAAAGATTTAAAGTTACTCCTGATGGAAGGATCGGTTGTCAGAACTATTCAACCAAAAGGAGTTCAAGTTGAAAATGAGTTTTATTACAGTAGAGAATTAATTGAATTAAAAAATGAATTAGAAAAGAACAATCTAAGTAGAGAGGTTCGCATAAGATTTGATACTTCTGACATGCGAGAGGTATATGTATACGATAGAAAAAACAATAAATACATTGCTGCTCAACAAACAGGAATGAAAAGAAAAGAAATAGATATTGAAAGACCTGTTCCGTTTATAAGACTTGAAATAATATCTAAAACATATAACCATAACAAAAATAAAGTGGATCCAACATTAAGGGCAGAGGTGAGACGAAATGTTGAACAATTGGAACAAGATAGTAAGAAAGAGGTGAACAGCTATAAAAAAAACATGGATAAAGAAAGAAAAAAAGCCTCTGATTACGTAGGAATAGCAATTGGCTCAGAAGATAATGATGTACCAGAAAATGAAGAAATTAAGATATTAAAAAAAGAAAGGTCTAATTCAAAAAAGAGTAAGGGAAAGAAAAACGGTAATACCAAGACGGAAACAAAGGAAGAAAGTACGTCTTTTGAAACTAAGGAAATTATAGTTTACCCAGAGGTTGATGAGTTGCCAACATACAATGTAAATTATAAAAAAGGGTAGGTAATACAATAATGACAAATTTTAAATACCTAAACGGCTTTCCAGCCGATATAAATGAGATCAGGAACAGAAAAGAACATGTAAAGAAAATTGTTGTTGAACATCCTAGATATAAGTATATCCGGGATACAATCGAAGAAATCCATCTCTTGTCCAATGGTTCTGTACAGGCGGATAACTTGTACCTTTATGGTGGCACAGGGGTAGGTAAATCAACCGTTTTGAAGGAATACGCAAGTATGTTTCCTCGCCGTTTAGTTGATGGGCAAACAAAAATCCCAATCTTATATTTTAGAGTACCTGTAGGTGCTACGCCAAAATCAGTTGCTTCTAGTATGCTTTTGGCAATGAAAGACCCTAATTATGACAAAGGAACTGAATCGAATCAGACCGAAAGGATTTTACATTTTGTTACAATGTGTGAAGTTGAAATGGTCATTATTGACGAATTTCAACATTTAATTGACAGAGAAACTAGGCATGTACTCAATAGAGCTTCAGATTGGGTAAAAAAGTTCTCTGAAGATGCAAATATTCCTATAATTCTTGCTGGAATGACGGAATCAAAAATTATATTTGACCATAATGAACAGCTTGATCGAAGGTTTACAGAGAAAAAAGAGATGAAGGGATTTAAGTTTTCTACTCAAGATGAACAATTGGAATTCCGTATATTTCTTAATACTATAGATGAGCAGCTTCCCTTTCCTCATCGTGCTAACTTAGCGGATATTAACCTGGCAGAAAAGTTTTTCTATGTATCAAATGGTAATCCTTATTATGTAAATAAAATATTGCAAGAGGCAACAGTTATTGCAGCTAAAAGTGGTAATGATATTATAGATCAAAATCACCTTTATACTGCTTTTAATAAGCTGAAAATATCCAAGAGGCCTAATATTTCAAATCCCTTTAAAGAAGAGAATTTTAATATTGGGGATGCTTTTGCTATTGAGGGGAGACTAAATAAAAATAAAACGGGTAATGCCTCTTAATCACAAGCGTTAAATTTGCAAGTTTTTTTGAAGGAATTGGTAGAGGAAGCTTTAATTTTAGCCAATTGCTAAAATGCAAATTACAAAAATTATTAATAAAATGACTTTAACAATTAAGTGACCCATTTTTTGGAGTCATTTCTTTGTGTAAAGAAGTCTAATTATAAATCCTCGCATTAATATCCTATAAACAATCTTTTTGGTAGGGAAAGCTCCTGTTCAGAAGACTTCATAACCATTTACTCAAAAGAATACTTGTATATTACATTAAAGCATCTTGAAGACATCTTGGGTTTTTCCAATAAAATATGAAAAAAACTTTAATGCAATAAAGAACACAACTCACTTTTCCAATAAATTATGATTAAAAAAATACAAAAAGTCCTAATATTACAAGGAGGGATTCCAAATAATTTTGAAAAATTATATTAATGTAATTTTGCTTAAACTTCCGGAATAGGTTCATTATTATATGGAATGATTTTCACATTTTTCCGGAACACAACTTTAAATTTCCGGAATGAATTTCGTTATTTTTTGGAATGGATGCTTTGTTTTTTCTAACTCGTTCCAATAGAGAAGGTTAACCTCGACTTTTTTAAATGAATTTTAATTTAGAGGTGTAATTTCTCGAAATCACTAAAAAATGTAAAATAATTCAACGCTTTTAGAATAAGAAAAATAAATCTGGGTAGGGGGAAATTAACAATTAAGGGGGGATTGTTTCTGAACAGATTATTGCTTTGTCCCGAGCCATATTTAGATGAAAGTTTTGGTGGATATATCTTAAGGTTAACTTCTCTGAATTTTTACGATAAACCCTCCTGGATTTATAAACTTGGGAATGAATCAACACAACGATTAGAATTCAATCCTTACAGTTTAGATCTTAACAAAACCTCCTTGGAAATATTAAGTGGATATTTACATACAAATAAAGAAAAATTGTATGCAATGTTATTACCCTTTAAAGGATTTTCTAAGTATTCTGTTGATTTAATGTTTAAATATATGACAAACAGTAGGAGTCCATATTTTAGTTCCCGGAATAGAATTTGTGTAGAGTGCATTAAGGAGTATGGATTCATAAAAAAATATTGGGATATTAAATTTGTCTCTGTATGTGTAGAACATTCTTGTTTTTTAATGGAGAAATGTCCTTTTTGTAAGAAGTATTTAGATTACTCGCGAAAATCGATTAGTATATGCAATTGTGGTTTTGATTTAACAAAATACAAAGGAAAGAGAAATATATCAAATCTTGATTTTGAGATAACAAAACTCATCATTCATTCTTGTGGTTTTAAGGCTTACGAAAATAAAGGAAATCCTTTGTATAATACTAACCTTGATGAAATTGTTGATTCTTTAATAATAGTATCTCGTATTTTTTTTACTAATAAATTCTCATTTAGCATAAAAACAAACCTGACCGAATTACATGAATTATTAAAGGACCCTTTACATTTTTTTCAAAACTGGCCAATTAATTGTAATTATTATTTTAATGATAAGTATCAAAATAAAATGAGTATTAATAATAAAAATCAAAGGGACGATGTTTTGGAAGATTATAATTATTATTTTAAAGGTTTAAATAAAATCAGATATCAACACGTTCAGATTTTAAGGGAAAGATATTTAGATTATCTTAAATGCCTGATGTGAAAAATTCACTTTCACCTAGAAGTCACAGTATGCCTTTTTTCACGGTGTTGGGTTATTTAAACAAGCTAAAAAATGCAAATTAAAATTCAGATTTTTTCTATGGCCACGTAAGACCATTTATCAGGGGAAATTGTGATAATTTTCAACGAAGGGGTGCAAGAGTACAGAAGCAACGCATTTGCGTTGCTTCTTAGCTTTGTTAGAAGTATTTCTGGTAGAACTCCTGTCTCAGTCTTCCACTTAATTGAGCATATATTCGAGTGGTTTCACTTTTCTCGTGGCCCAAAAGGCTTTGGATAACTTCAACTGGTGCTCCATTATTCAACAAGTGAGTAGCGTAGCTGTGTCTGAGTTGGTGAGGATGAATTTTTTTATCTATGCCTGCACGCGCTGAGATTTTCTTAATATAATACCTCATCTGTGCAATACTCATCCTGTGTGGCTGTCTCTCCGTTACAAAAATGGCCGGATCTTTATCCAGGCGGCAATCAATGTATCGCTTAAGCCATATTTCTGCCCGAATATTAAAATACACTTCACGTTCCTTGTCACCCTTTCCCCTGACGATGGCAGAGCGGTTAGACCAATTAATGCAATTGCGATTAAGTGCAGCGATTTCTCCGATTCTGCAGCCAGTAGAAAACATAAATTCGAATAGGGCCTTTTCCATAGGACTAAGACAGGCTTCACGTAAAAGTTCGATCTCCCTTTCTGATAGAAACTTTGGGATTCTTTTGCCGACTTTAGGTTCCTTGATCTTTGCAGCTGGATTAATGGTTAAAAGGCCTTCCTCGTGACACCAACGAAACAATGACTTCATAAACCGAATTCTGTGAGCCATACTCGAGGGTTTTAAGTCCTTGCCTTGAGTAACGAGATATTTCTTCAATCCTTCTGTATTGAAGGTATCAATAATTGGGTCCTTAAAATAACTTATGAGCAGCTTTGCCTGAATACCATATGCTTTTAAGGTATAGGAAGAGAACCCTTCAATACGTTTATCTGCTTCATAGGATTTCCAAGCAGTTGATAGTAACAAACAAATCCCTCCCATTAATTAGGATACTAGAAGGTATTCTTGCCAGTTTTATAGAAATTTAGACTTGGTGAAGAGAAATTATAAAATATCTAACAAACTTGGTTATTTAAACTAAGTCTTCTAATAAGCTAATTTATTGGAGGTGTTGAAATCGATATGGAAAAGTACAAATTAACATTACTAACAATTATTACACTTGTCTTATTGTATATAGCATTTATAATTTCAGACCCAGGCTTCGGAGTTGGATATTAGTGAATAGTTCCCAGACAGATCTCTCAACTCAAACTGGTGTTGTAAGAAGCAGGTTAATTAAATCATAAATGTGCAGTTTATGGTTTACAAATACAATGTTATTAAGAGTCTTAATTATGCCTGAAGTTCATATAAAATGATGATACAAACAAATCTTGTGATAAATCTAGTCCCCCAGATTTATCAGATATATGTAAGGAGTAAATATTTAATGAACAATCCAATTTAAAATCCCCTATTTAAGACAATATTCATTTCAGAAATTGGGGGACATAAAATGAACTTGAATAAAAACTTTTCTTTATTACTGTTGGGTCAATCACTCGCTAATATTGGCGATGTATTATATATGGTCAGTATCATTAGTACGATTTTTGTATTAACAGGCTCGGCAACCACTTCTTCATTTGTACCATTTACAATTACTTCTTCCATGTTTATATCTAGTCTGTTAACACCACTTTTGGTGGGGAAAGTAAATCTTAAATGGTTAATGGCTGGATTGCAAATCGGAAAGACTATTCTGCTTTTTATTCTGGGGTTTATGTTAGTTGGAGTTACAGCATCAAATTATTATTTGATTTTCTTAATCATAGGATTGATTGCTTTACTAGATGGATGTGCAAATCCAATAAGACAGACATTAATTCCATACTATGTTAATCCTAGTCAATTAATTAAAGCCAATGGACTAGCAGAGACTGTTACACAGATCATACAAGCAGTGATGTGGTTCATAGGGAGTTTATTCTTAATTATTATGAGCTCACAGCAACTGGTCTGGTTAGCAGGAGGTTTGTTTATCGTAGCAAGCATCTTGCTCAGTCTTTTAGAAAATGTAGCTGATAATAGAACTGAGGCAAAAGGGAAATTTGAACAGATTACAGAGGGATGGGTAACTTTATCTAACACTCCAGTATTAAGAAAAATCGCTTGGCTGGACCTATTTGAGACAATGGCAGGAACGGTTTGGATAGCAGCCATACTCCTTGTGTTCGTTAACGATGCTCTAAACATTGGTGGACAGTGGTGGGGATTTATCAATGGTGCCTACTTTTTGGGATTGATCTTAGGAAGTGTTTATTGTATTAACTATTCTTCAATCATTGAAAAGAAATTGGGGACCTTTATATTTATAGGTTCAATCCTAAGCTCCTTAGTAACATTATTATTTAGCATAAACAGCATACCACTCGTTGCACTCCTATTGTCGCTCTGTGCAGGGATTTTTGGACAAATTAAAGGCATACCTCAACAAACAGTGATACAAACCAGCGTTGCAAAAGAACATTTATCAACGGTTTATACATCGTTAGGAGCTATCGGTACGGGAATCTTTGGCGTTGGTTCTCTTGTTATGGGACTGTTAGCAGATTTACTGGGAATAAGAATCGTGTTTATGATCTCAGGAATACTGCTTGCAGTTGTCAGTTTAATTGTTTATAAAAGTAAGCACTTGTTTGTTAGGAATATAATCGAATTTGAATAATGAATGATAGAGTGGGACTGCGGATCATCTGTGTCCCATGCTTTTATATTTGTGCTTTAAGGGGCTGAAATTATGGAGGTAAAGAAATCACAAAGCAATTCTAATTTATTGGCAAGAATAAAAATTGTAAAAGGAGAAAACTTTGTAACTATAGAAGATACAAAAAGTCTGGCGGATCAAGAGCTAATCGAACTTATAACATATCTGATGGGACAGTCATTTATAAAGAACTGTAAAAATGTAAATATACTGGTTAATAGTAAATTTAACAAAGAAGTAGACTTTCTTTTAATAGAAAATGGGTTTAAGTTACATGATGAAAATGTTACTGTTCACAAGGTGTTAGATGATTCATCTAAGGTTAAAAACGGGTTCTTACTAAAGGATTTACACGAACTTTCGTTAGCAGAGTTTAAAAGGGTTTGGGAGGAATCTATGAAAGGATCATTAAATGCACCTTCTTCGCTAAATGTTGACGAACAAATGCGAAGTGTAGAGTTGGAATTAGGCCCCAACTATAAGAAATCTTGTATTATTGCTTATGATAAGGGAAATCCAATCGGAGTAATTATGCCCCATATAGAACCCGGGACTTCAGAAGAAGGAAGGATTTTTTATTTTGGAATCATTCCAAGCGAAAGAGGGAAGGGAATAAGCAAACTTCTTCATCAACAAGCATTAGAAATATTAAAAAATGACTTTATGGCCACCCATTATATTGGCTGCACTGGTCACAACAACCTTCCAATGCTTAAAACATTCCAGAATAACGGATGTACAGTTATAGAACGAAATAAGGTTTTCAAAAGGGAAAACTAAAAATTTGTGAAGAGTAAAGGGGAAAGTTGACCAGGGAGGGTTAATGTACTTTTTTGTTGAATTCCTTATTAAGCTGTAGAAGCAGGATAGCTTAAGAAAGATGAAACATTCAACC
>NZ_BAUW01000135.1 GCF_000517385.1 Mesobacillus boroniphilus JCM 21738
CGCTAGTGATAGTTTCCTAACCAACAAAAAATCGTCCGCCAATTGTTGTGGCGGACGATTTCTCATTACGCAAGCTCCTTCTGCTTCGTTTCCGTGCCCCAGAAAAAGACGGCGGCAGCACCGATCAGAATTGCTATGCAGAAAATCGTGAAGATGGCAGTGATGGATAGATTTTGCGCTGATAAATATGGGACCATCAGAGGTCCGATTATCCCGCCGATTCGGCCAAAGGATGCGGCCATTCCTGCACCGGATCCGCGAATTGTTGTTGGATATTGTTCTGGTGTATAAGCGTATAACGCTCCCCAGGCACCCAGGTTGAAGAATGATAACAGGACCCCCGCAGTGATAAGCAATGCAAGCGAATCTGCCGTTCCAAAGAAATAGGCGCTCAGTGCTGTTCCTATTAAATAGACAACCAGCACGAATTTCCTGCCTGCGTTTTCAATCAGCCATGCCGCTGTGAAGTATCCAGGAAGCTGGGCCAGGGTCATGATCAATACATATTGGAAGCTCTTGATCAAGGTGAAGCCTTTCATGACCATCACGCTTGGCAGCCAGAGGAACATTCCATAATAGGAAAATACAACGCTGAACCATAGAATCCAGAGCATCGCCGTTTTCCTGAAGTGTTCCCTTGACCAGACCTCAGCGATGCTCTCCTTCATTGTCAATCTTTCCTTCTTAGCAACAGCCAGGTACCTTGGTGAATCTGGAAGATTTACACGAAGGTAAAGGGCATACAATGCTGGCAGGGCACTAAGGATCAAGGCCATTTGCCAGCCGAATTTCGGGATGACGAAGTAGGAGATCAGTGCTGCGACAAGCCAGCCTGCAGCCCAGAAGCTTTCAAGCAGGACTACGACACGCCCCCGTTTCTCAGCAGGCACACTCTCTGCAACAAGAGTGGACGCTACTGGTAACTCTCCTCCAAGCCCCATTCCAATAAAAAATCTTAGTAATAAAAAGAATGACAAAGTTGTTGCCATTGCAGAAATCCCGCTTCCGACTGAGAAAAGCAATAACGTAATAATAAAGACATTTTTACGGCCAATCCTGTCAGCAAGCAAGCCGAACACAAAGGCACCGACAGCCATTCCGATAGAGTTCACGCTGCCAATCCAGCCCATTTCCTTGCCCGTCAGATTCCAATCGACCTGCAATGCTGCGATGATAAAGGATAAGATCCCCACATCCATCGCATCGAACATCCAGCCAAGCCCGGCGATTCCGAGCAGTTTTTTTTTCCGAAATCTCCTGTGTCTTTTTCATATAATCCTCCTAAACCATTGCAGAGATATAAATAGTTTCCCTAAAATTGTTAGTTTTAACAGAATAATTGTGATGCTTATTTATATTACCACGTGTCTTTACAGTAGTCATGATAAAAGTAATCAGTAAATAATTTCAAAGAATAAGCGGACATTATAAATACATCCCTGAAAAGGTGGAGTATGTCCATGGTAAAAAACAAGCTCGTTAAAAAGAACTCCATTCCATTTCTGCTGCTCGCAGTGGTTCATGTCCTGCTTTTTGTCATATTTGCAAAACGAAGCCGTCAAAAGAATATATGGATCCTCCTGCTCTCCAATATAGGAATGGCCTATTTATTTGAGTACCCGGTCCTTAATTTGTTCAAAGCGTATGCATATAAACCATATATCCTCAAAAAGCGGGCCCATGACCAAATTCTTGGAGCTATTTTTTCCCAGGCGTTATATGTTCCCATTACCGCTACTCTCTTGACTCTGTATGAGAAAAATCGGTATTGGAAGCTTGGCAGCACGCTGGTTTATTATGGAGTTGAACGGTATTTCCTTCATTTAGAAATCTATAAAGCTTATTGGTGGAAGCCTTACTACACTGTGTTTTTTATGAATATCTATTTTTATATAAGCGATTGGTTTCACAAAGCGCTGAACGCGAAAAAAGAATGGGCGCTGATGATCGCACAATACCTGTCAACAGAAGTAATCGGGGTTACCTTGCTCTATATATCTGCGGTCAACAGGAAAGTCAGGTTTGGACGGGGAATCCACCACTCATGGGGGGAGCATTTTATCCTTGCTCCGCTCTACAGTCTGACTCGGTCCATTTTACTGGTCAAAAATTCCACGAAACCTGGACTGTTGCCAAGACTCACCATGTTCCTGGGCTCCTTGGTCGCGGATATGCTGCTGGAACGGACCGGCCTGTTGAAACTGCGGTTAAACAGGCTCTGGAATATCACTTTTCATGCAGTCATGATCATTATCTCTAGGATTTTATATTTAAAAATACGCCAAAAGAAGTAGAAACCCCCACTGCAAAGCAAAGGGAGTCTCTGGTTTAATTTAGTTTTTCAAGTATGACCGTTACCTTGAACAGGTCACCGTCCACTCCAATATCAAGCGAGCCTTCATGCAGGTCGACGATTGATTTTGCGATTGCGAGGCCAAGTCCGGATCCTTCTGTGTGACGTGATTGGTCGCCGCGCTTGAAGCGTTCGAACAGTTCGTTAAGATCTTCGCCTAATTCGTATTTTGTGATGTTTTTAAAACTAAGAACAATCTGGTTTTGCTCTTCTCTTACTGAAATATAGACTCTCGTGTTCTCCAAAGCATATTTGAGTATATTGCCGATCAGGTTATCGAATACTCTCCAGAGCTTCTGTCCATCAACAAATGCATACACTGGCTGGTCGGGCTGTGAAACCCTCAGTTGTAGGGACGACTGGCTCAGCGCCTCATTGTGCTCGGCCAATGCCTGCTGCAGCAGCTGGTTGAGGTCGACCTTCTTCTTGTGCAGCTCGATGTTGCCGCTCGCCATTTTCGTCGCCTCGAACAAGTCATCAATCAACACCTTAAGCCGCTTCGATTTCCGGTCGAGAATTTCGATATAAGAGTCACGGTCCTCTGATGTCAGATCAGGTGTTTTTAGAAGCTCCGTATAGGTGATGATCGATGTCAGCGGTGTCCTGAGATCGTGGCTTACATTTGTGATCAATTCTGTCTTAAGGCGTTCACTTTTTGCCTGCTCTTTGTGTGAGACCTTTACCGTATTCCTAAGTGTATTGATATTGGCGGCATGTTTGGCAAAGGCCGACTTTCCTTTCACCGGGATGTCCGCACCTAGATTGCCTGCAGCAAGTTCTTCTGTATGCTTTAATACTTTATTCAAGTAGCCTGCTTTTCTCATGATCATGATGAAAATCGGAAGACTTATTACACCTAATGCGATAGCAATGACGATTATTTCTCCTCCACCTGCTACAAGAACTGCAACAAACAACATGCCCATTGCAAACACAATCCCGAGGATGACAAGCAGCTGGAACCCAATGCTCTTGATTAAAAAGGCATTTAGAATCGCGTGATAGCTTTTTAATAAAAGGCTGTTATTGACATCTACCTTCAGCTTTGGCCAATCCTTTCGGTACTCTGAAAGGAATTTAAGTTGAATCCACCCGAATGCCAGCAGTGAAGCGGCAGCGATAAGACTAATGATCAGTTCGATCAGCGATGAAAAGACATCTGAATGATAATAGACAAATTGTTCACTGATCAACGTCATGGACAGCAACAGGAACAAACCTGTCACTAAAAGCAATACTGCTCTTACATCCAGCGGAATCCTTCCATAGAGAGGCTTCAGGTGGTCAAATGAACCAAACACTGTAGCCGGTTTCCGTTTTGCAAGGAAATAGCTGATGATTAATGCAGCGATGCTTAATAAAAGATAACTGAAAAAGAGCTTTTGCCCTTTTTGATAGTCTTTATAATTCATGATGGCAAAATGTTTTTCAGAAGCATGCTTTGATAAGCCGATCTGACCGGTCATATCTCTGTCTTTTCGATTTTCGAGAATCGTTTCTGCCACTTCATTATAGGGCAGGAAGTTCTCGTTATAACCAGTGAATAAATAATTTCTTTGCAATCCAGAGAAATCCTGAACATAATACATATCTTTTTTATTCAGGAAGTCAGATGCTGATTCATTTTTTGTAAGATTAAGATTCGTAAAGACTTCTCCTGTTGCGGTGTCCTTCAGATAATACTTGTATGCTTGCCGGAGATTGGTGAATTCTCGGCTGTATTCTTCAAGGTTCCGATAAAATTCATCAATCTTCTTCTCTTTTTCTTTTACTATTTTTTCTCGTACATATTCATCACTATTGAAGTTTTCGGTGATATCCGCGACTTTGTCGTCTCTTTCCTTCTTCAGGATTTCTTCAGCCACCTTGTTTCCTGAATCGATTGCCGCCTGTATTTGATCTTCATATTGCATTCCGATACTGGAAATCTGATCTCCGAGATTGCCATACCTCATACGATGTTCTTCAATTTCCTCATCTGTTACAGTAATCTTCTCTTTCATTTCTTCTATGGGCATCTTATAGAGCTCATACACATTCAGCATGGCAACAAATTGTTCCATTTGCGAGTTATATTCAACTGATTCAAAATAATCGCCCTGCATGAACCGGCTCCCATTGGTCAGAACTGAAAAAACTCCGCTAAGACCGAATGAGATCAAAAGCACCCATACCACAAACAAATACTTACTTTTCGATTTTATATCCAATCCCCCACACCACCTTCAAATATCTTGGATTCTTCGGATCAATCTCTATTTTTTCGCGGATTTTACGGATATGAACCGCCACCGTGTTTTCGGCGTTATAGCTTGGTTCCTTCCATACCCGCTCATATATATCAGTGATGGAGAATACTCTGCCGGCATTCGTCATCAGCAGCTCGATGATCTTGTACTCGATAGGCGTCAATTTGACTGGCTCACCATGGGCGGTGACTTCCTTTGAAGCCTGATCCAAAGTCAATCCATTCAGGTCAATCACTTTCGCTTTTCCTTCATATGTACCGAGCGTGACATATCTCCTCAACTGGGATTTTATCCGTGCTATCAGTTCAAGCGGATTGAACGGCTTCGTCACATAGTCATCCGCACCGACCTGAAGCCCGAGAATTTTATCGGTATCCTCCGCTTTAGCGCTCAAGATGATAATCGGGATATTCTTGTCTTCACGAATCCGGAACGTCGTCGTAATCCCGTCCTGCCGCGGCATCATCACATCGAGCAGAATTAAATGAACAGGCTGCTCATTCAGCTTCTCGATCGCCTCTATTCCATCTGCCGCCTTGATCACCCTGATCCCTTCATTTTTCAAATAAATCTCTATCGCATCACGAATCTCTTTTTCATCATCAACCACCAGCACATTGTATTGTTCCATATGAAAAACCCCCTTCCCATACAGGCAAGCTTTGATATTTCTTATTCTAGACAGCGAACCTTAACATTCACCGACGATAAATCTTAAGATTTTCTTAATATTGGTAAAAGTGGTGTGTGAATCTATTATATATTTTTATGCCACTTGATAGAAAAGGTAATTTTTTGGCTAGAATGATAGGATGGAAGAAATGAATGAGGCGGTGGTATGAAATATGAACATTGCAGATTTTGAAAGTTTCCTCGAAACGGTCATTTTAGAACGAGGACATAAGCTTTTAAAAAAAGGGGCCGTCAAGAATTTGCAGCATTTGGAGGAAAACAGAGTGTTGGCGTCTGTCCATGGCTCCCAA
This sequence comes from Mesobacillus boroniphilus JCM 21738, assembly GCF_000517385.1. Lineage (GTDB taxonomy): Bacteria > Bacillota > Bacilli > Bacillales > Cytobacillaceae > Mesobacillus > Mesobacillus boroniphilus. The sequence goes on from NZ_BAUW01000135.1 coordinate 5,586, forward strand.
ACCTACAGTGTCGAGATTTTCCTCGAAGGTGATGGGGTAATAAAACAGGCTAGCTGCAGCTGTCCCTACGACTGGAGCGAAACCTGCAAGCACCAGGCTGCTGTTTTCTTTGCGCTGAGAGAAGGAGCTGCAGTTGAGAACCAGGATGTTGAAAGCTCTGAAAAAAACTTAATGCATTTGCTCAAGCAGGAATCAAAAGAGGAGTTAATTTCGATCATCCTTCAGTTTGCCAGGAGCCATGAGGAAGTTGAGAGGCAGCTGCTGTTGAGATACGCATCGCCAGAGGATGAAATCACGACCGCGAAAGCTCTGATCAGGGATTATATTAAAGGGGCCAAAAGCAGCGGATTCATTCATTGGAGGCGGATGGATGAAGCGATGCAGGGAGCCTATATGGTGCTCGATAACGCTGAAAAGAAGAGCGAACGCGGCAACTATGTTCAGGCTGTGAAGCTCGCACTTGAAATCATGCCGCCAATTGTTTCCATGACCCAGTACGCAGACGATTCGGGCGGTGAAATCACCATTGTCACCAGAAATACGATGAAGGTGATAAAGAATGCAGTCGAAATGGGGTTGGACGAGCTTTCTCCTGATGAGCAAAAGGAAATTTTCAAAGCTGTGCAGAAGGAAGCGAAGAACAAGCGATATAACGGCTGGGATGAGTGGCGCTTTAACCTACTGGATGCGATTATCCCGTTAGGCAAAGAGCCTAAACTTAGGGCGACATTGGAAAAAGAATTAGACAAGCTATTAGAAAATACTCCTCAAAATGAATGGAGCCGGAGGCATACAGAGCAGAGCATCAAAGAGCTTCAGCTTAGCCTTCTGGAGGTTTCTGGTGCAGAAGATAGCACCATTGATGGCTTTATTGAGGAAAACCTGAGACACGATAAATTCCGCGAAAAGGCGATTGAGCGGTCCTTGGAAAGAAATGAATATGAAAAAGCAGAGCAGCTCTGCATTGATGGTGAAAAACAGGATACTTCCTACGCTGGCCTGATCTATAAATGGAAGGATTACCGCTATCAGGTGTATGAACAGCAAGGAGATTTCGAACGCCAGCGGAGACTCGCTCACGAACTGGTCACTAGATATTATGAATACAAGGATTATGAAAGGTTAAAGAACCTTTTTAGCCCGGAGGAATGGCAGGAAGTTTTCGAGAAACTGCTCTTTGAATTAGAAAGTGGACATAGCCGGGGCTTATATTTAACGATTATTACAGAGGAAAAACTGGAAGATCGCATATTGAAATACGCCACTGCGAAGCCTTCAAGCATTGTCGAATTATACCCTTACCTGATTGATCACCATCTATCGGAAGTGAACAACTTATTCGTAGACATGATTATGTATGATGCTGAGAAAGCTTCAGAGCGGAGATTATATAAGCAAGTCTGCAAGGACATCAGGAAATATAAGAAAAGCGCAAGCGCCTTGTTTAGCCCCGACAAGCGCTGGAGGGCCTGACAGTGAAGTCGTTCTTTGACTTCATTGGCAGGACCGAAGCGACTCGAGGGGCTAGGCGCTGGAGCCAGACAATTCTCGAAGTGAAGATTTA